>JANOVT010000245.1:0-16971 GCA_031417525.1 Flavobacteriales bacterium
GACCAGGCAAATGCCTTCCAAGCACAATCCTGGAACTTGAAAACAAATGGATTTTCCACCACCGGTTGGCAAAAGCGCAAGGGTATCAGATCCATTCAATATCGAGTTAATGATATCCTCCTGCCTTGGGCGGAAGAGATCATAGCCCCAGTACTGCTTCAATATTTCATGTGGTCGCGACAAATTTTTTGTTGATTTTTCAAAAATGCGAAGGAAAGAAGAATAAGTGATGAGAAAAGGACATTCATATTCCAAATGCATATAAAGGTCCAGCAATAAGACATACAGTCGGCCCGGCACTAAATAACAATTAGCTATTAACACCTTTTCACTAACCGAACTTCTGACAAATATCTGAGCTGGCATGGTCATTGAAATTACGCCGGCATCTCAAACTTCTCAGTAAGTTTTGGTTTGGTTAAGTCCAAAAATTTTGGTTAAGGTTTAAGGAATATCCCCCGGAAACGTTCGGGGGTTTTCTTTTTTAGAGGTGTGAGTCGAGAAGTGAGAGGTGAGAGGCGAGATGACCTTGTTTCACTTCACACTGCTTTTTTAGTTTGCACATTCACAACAACTTGAACAAAACACGACAGACTATTTTTCGATTTCTGTAACAATGCGCGGAACGAGCCCGTTACAGGGTCACAATTGAACGCTATCCTATTTCTTACAGTTCATTCACAACGATGCCCTGCGTTGCGAAATGATGACATGAGTTCGGACAATTCTCTCTTAAACTGGAGAACCTAACCTAACTTTAAATTTTTTATGCTGGAGTATTACAAGGCAGTTCTGGGCAATGTCACGTTTGACACGATGCTATTCAGAAAAGAACTCCGCAAAGCCATGCGCCAGTTGATGGCAGATGACAGAGTGCGACTGCGAGACTGGCTAAAGCAATGCGGGCATGTTTGACAAAACTCAATTACCTAAACAAATTGAAAGGTCACCAGAAATGGTGGCCTTTTTGTCTTTTAATTCAGGTTAAAAAAAATACATCAAACGCCGATACTTGTTGAATGAAGCATTTTGAAAACTTTAACCGCGTTTGGCAATTTGGATTGACGAACGGTGTTAGCATTGTTCAGCCGAATTTGGCAACATAACTGCAAGGGAAGCAAATCCATGAAAAAGTTCACTACCATTCTTTTGATCATCCTCGGAGTTCAATTTGCAAAAGCGCAACGCATAGAAAAATTCACTCGTGAGGATGAGACATTCATAAAGGAATTGGCCAAGATATTTGATGATTCCCGAAAAGGTTCTGGCGAAGAATTTATCGAGAAAAAATTCATGTCCGTCTGGATTGAAGACAAGGCATATACTCTGGCTCAACAGGAGATCATATTTGAGACATTGGATATGATGCTAAAGAACAAAAGCAAAGTTTTCCCTGATTTTCAGGAATACATCGAAGCACTTATTTATTTTCCAAAAGCCGGAAAAACCGACAAAGATTTTCTGGAATGGCAGACTGTTCTTGCAAAACTCATTGCAGATAAAAAGATGAAAAAATACCTGCCTCAATTTCTGGAAGCTTCATCCGGCATGTTTGAGAATCGAACTTTCTATAAGACAGAAACGATTGCCTGGATCAGCAGCAGCAATGGCTATCAATTCATATATGATACAGTTCCGGCAATTTTCTTTCCGGCGCTCGACTTGAAGTGTTATAGCAAAGGAGATAGCAGCCGAATCTTAAATACCAAAGGCATTTATTTCCCGACGACCGATCGATTTGTAGGTGAGAAAGGAAAAGTGACCTGGCAACGCGCCGGTTTTGACCCTCAAAAAACATATGCCGAATTTGGTGCATACAATATCCGATTGAAGGGAAGTACATTCACTGTTGACTCAGTCATGTTTTACAATGAGTTTTTCGATAAACCTCTACAAGGCAGATTAATTGAAAAAATTCTCGCGGACAAAACAGCGGACAACACCACATATCCAAAGTTTGAATCATATTACAAAAGACTTCAAATTCAGAACATCGTAAAAGGAGTTGATTACGACGGTGGATTTACCATGGCCGGCACAAAACTCCAGGGAAGTGGTTCAGCTGAAGAGCCTGCGCTTCTTACATTCTATCGCGACAGTAAAAAGTTCCTGATCGCACAGAGTTTAGAATTTGATATCAAGCCTGAAAGGATTGTTTCACCTCATTGCGCCGTGTTATTTCTGATTGACAAAGATTCCATTTCACATTCAGATGTCAACCTTTCATTTGATCGCAAGGCACGTCAGCTTGTACTTCTTAGAAGTGAAGAAGGTGTTTCTAAAGCACCTTATCACAATACCTATCACAATCTGGATATGTATTTTGAAGCACTTTACTGGAACATTGATGACCCTTTGATCAAAATGGGCGCATTGGAAGGAAGTGCGCAGCACTATGGTGCGTTTGAGTCGAATACATATTTCAAAAAGAAGCGCTATGATTCTATGATGGGAATCAGTTTCAATCACCCACTTTACGAAATCAAGGAGTTCATCAACTCTACGAAACGTAACGAATTTTATGCACAAGATCTTGCCAAGTTCCACCATTACAGCGAGGAACAACTCAATCCGGTTTTGATCGATCTCAACAACAAAGGTTTTGTGAAGTATGATTTGAATAATCACTCTGTGCATGTTGAACCAAAATTGTATTGGTATCTCGAGAACAATATCGGAAAGAGAGATTACGACGTGATTCAATTCAGCAGTGAAGTTGCAAGTGGTCAGAATGCACAATTGAGTCTGCTCAATTATGACATGACATTGAAAGGTGTAGATAATTTTCAGTTGAGTGATTCACAAAAAGTGAACATTGTTCCATTGAACAAAGAAGTGATTGTAAAAAAGAACAGAGACTTTTCATTTGGAGGTCGGGTATTCGCGGGAAATTTTGAATTCAACGGAACAGAGTACTATTTCTCGTATGAAAAATTCCAACTTGATTTGATTAAGGTTGATTCATGCCGGATTTATGTAGAAGATGAATCTCAGGGGCTGAATGAGTTTGGGAAGGTGCAGAAAAGGAGAGTAAAAAGTGTACTGCGTGATATCGCCGGATACATCAAAGTAGATGCTCCAACCAACAAGGGCGGATTTCATAGTCCGACATATCCACAATATCCGATCTTCACATGTACGAAAACTTCATATGTATACTGGAACGATCCGGTGATTCAGAAAGGCGTTTACAATAAAGACAAATTCTATTACCAGGTTAAACCGTTCACCATTGATTCACTTGACAACTTCAGTAAGAAGGACATGAAATTCAACGGCACACTTGTCAGTGGAGGAATTTTTCCTGACATTGAAGAACCGTTGGTGCTCATGGAAGACTATTCGCTTGGATTCAACCGAAAAACAGGTGATGCGGGGCTTTCTGCTTATGGCGGAAAAGCCAAAGTGACTGCGGAGTTGAAACTGGATTATTCCGGACTAAAAGGCGCAGGTGATTTCAATTATTTGACAGCGTCCGCTTCTTCTGATGAATTCACTTTTTTACCGGATTCCACATTAGGTAAAACCCGAAAATTCTCGAACCGGGAACAAAGTGGAAAGGTGGAAGTACCGAAGGCACATTGCGACACCACGTTACTTGCTTTCTATGCCAAACGCGATCAACTGGACATTTCTAGTATTGAAAAGCCAATTGATTTTTTCGATGATGAAGCAACACTCACAGGAACATTACACTTAAAGCCCACCGGTATGGCTGGCGAGGGTGATATGAAATTCAGTGGTGCAACATTGTCTTCCAATGTTTTTGACTACACACGTAGAAAAATTCTGGCGGATACATCTTCCTTTCAGCTTGCGGGAATGGGAGAAGGCGAAGGGTTAGGTCTTGCGTTTAAAACCGACGATGTCAATTCGAATGTTGATTTTGATAAACGACAAGGTTTATTCAAGAGCAACGGTGGTGAGACAAAAATTGAATTCCCTACGAATCAATACATCTGCTTCATGGACCAATTCACCTGGTACATGGACAGGGATGAAATGGATCTGACCTCATCGAGAAAAGCATCTGATGACCTTGTGATTGACACCAATGACGAGCAAAAAAAATCCAACTTCTTTTCTATTGCAGAAGGACAAGACTCTCTCAACTTCCTTTCTTCCAAAGCGAAATATGATTTGAGAAAAAGCAGGCTGACTTGTTCCAAAATACAATACATCATAGTAGCGGATTCAAAAATCACACCTGACAGCGGCAAAGTGCTGATCGAAAAATTCGCGAATATGCAGCCTCTTCAGCGCGCGCAAATTCTCAGTAACTATGTGACACAGTACCACAAACTGTTCAATGCGGATCTGAAGATTGAAGGCAGAAAAAAATATGGTGGAACCGCTGACATAGCGTATGTCGATGAACTTAAAAAGGAGCAAGTCATACATCTTGATAATATCCGGGTAGATACCACTTTGCAGACCATAGGCTCAGGGAAAATCAAGGAAGAAGATCAATTCTTCCTCTCCACTGCTTACGAATATTATGGAGACTTTGAGCTGATGGCCAATAACAAGTTTTTGACCTTCGAAGGTGGTGCTAAAATCCTTCATAACTGTGAATTGATGCCACGCACTTTTTACAAATTCAGAGCAGAAATTAATCCGGAGGAAATATTCATTCCTGTGGATTCCGCGCTTCGGGCAATGGATATGACCAAACTCGGTGTTGGTGTGATGATCACGGGCGATTCACCTATGGACGTTTATCCGGCATTCCTGAGTGATATCCGAGAGAAGGATGATCTATCCCTCATCAAAGCTGAGGGTTATTTGTATTATGATAAAACCACAGCACGTTATCTCATTGGTTCTAAAGAGAAAATTCGTCAGCCGAAACTTGCCGGCAATCTCGTGGCTTTGAATACAGGATCTTGTGAAATGAATGGTGATGGAAGACTCGATTTCAATGTCGATTTTGGCATGCTCAAAATAACCAATGTCGGAGAAGTCAAATACAAAACCGCCACCAGCGAAGTCAATACCAGTGGAACAGCGTTGATCAAATTCCCGATTGAAGACGGAGCTATCAAACGCATGTATGAACAAATAGAACAATGGCCGAATCTTCAACCGGTGGATGTCGCAAAAACGAAATACGAAAAAAGTTTGGTTGAACTTCTTGGTACCGAGAAATCAGATAAACTCATTTCCGAATTGGGACTGGGTGGTCAACTTAAAAAAGTACCGGAAGAATTACAGAGCACACTGTACCTCGCAGACGTCAAATTTGTATGGAATGCTGCGGATGAAACCTTCCAAAGCGTTGGGCTGATTGGTATCGCGAGCATGGATAAAAAACAGCTATTCAAATACGTAAAAGGCAAAATAGAAATCGAGAAAAAACGTGGTGCAGATGTGATGCGCATCTACCTTGAACTCGATCCGGGCACATGGTACTTTTTCGAATACAAGTTAGGCATCATGAGTGTTCTGAGCAGCGACAAGGATTTTGGAACTATACTATCCGAAGTCAAGGAAGACAAACGAAGATTTGAAGAAGGCAAAAGCAAATTCACCTACCTCTTCGTGAATAACAAAAAGAAGAGAGATGATTTTGTGAGTAGGTTTAATGACCTGTAAATAATGGAGAATGGAGAATGGAGAATTGTGCGGAATTTTGTTTTTAGGCAAAATCAATTGGGCAAAGTCAAGCCTGAGTTATTCATTCTCAATTCTCCATTCTCAATTCTTAATTTTTTTGAAACATTCCATTTTCATCTCCGTTGAATGAAAGCAACCAACCTAACTTATAATATGCAAAGATCACAATTGACCGCGGCACAGCACACGCAGATGGCCGAACTGATGCAATCACTCGCATCCATGCAATTCAAAATGTCACGGGTAAAAAACATGTTCCCGAACTATCATCAACAATTGCAACAGACGTACAATCAACTGCTCATCCATGCAAAACGGAGCAACATTCTCCCTCCCTGGCTGACAGTCTAGATATATTTAACGAAAAACTGAATAACTAAAAGCATCTGAAAAGCCTCGCCACAAGCGGGGTTTTTTCGTAATGATCACCGTTCAAATATGCTCGATTTTCCGACTTTCGTTTCTGGTTTCTAGTTTCAAGTTGCGCATCGAATTGATTCGCGACTTGCATATCCTCCGCGCCACTCACTAACAAAATCAAGTGTCACAAAATGTCAGGCCTACACAGTCTTGCCGATGGTGCGTAGCACCTTCAAGTATGGGCAAAATTCCGATTGCGCAACATGGAACCAGAAACCAGGAACATAAAAACCAAAATTCTAAACTAACCGTTCCGGATGCGAATAGACTGTCGCACGATCGTGACGACAAAAGCCCACGAGGGTGATGCCGAGTTCTTTGGAAAAATCAACTGCGAGTGATGACGGCGCTGAAACTGCGAGAAGAAAAGGAATTCCGGCAATAAAACATTTGGTAACTATCTCGTAAGAGACACGCCCGCTGACAAGGAGATATTGTGCCTGCTTGATATTTCCGCTATTCAATAAACTACCGATCACTTTATCAACGGCATTGTGACGACCGATGTCCTCCATCACTGTCAGCATCTTTTTCTCTTTCGAAAAAGCTGCAGAAGCATGACAACCACCGGATTCAAGAAATGCTGATTGCGCTGCTGCCATTTCATCGAACATTGCATTCACAGAATTCATGTTCAAAACTGTTGAAGAAGTGATGGCCGGTTGATTTAATTCTGCCAATTCCGTTTTTCCGCAAATCCCGCAACTGGCAACAGACAGCAGATTGCGTTTATTCAATTGCGATTTATCCAATTCACTTTCCGGAATGATCACATTCACTTTTGAAATAAATCCAAGGTCACTTGTTTCGGTGATTTCGATCTGCAATTCGCCCGACCTGCTTTTGATGATTCCTTCGGTAAAAAGTAACCCACGAACGAGTTCGATTTCTTTTCCGGGTGTCTGCATGGTCAAAGTGAAAACCTCACCATTGACCGCAATAGAAAGTGGATGTTCCACCGCGAGGGCATCGTCGACCGACTCTGCCCCACGTGCGGAAATTTTTAAAGCGTTATATCTGACCGTGGCCAAAATTCAAAATATCAGATCACGATAAACCGGAAATGACACCGTTATTGTCGATGTCCATTCCTTCACTGGCCGGAATAACCGGCAAACCAGGCATGCGCATCATATCACCTAAAATCGGAATGATAAAACCGGCACCTACAGCAAATTCGAATTCACGAACTGTTACATTAAAGTTGCGCGGACGGCCTACACGTGATTCGTCATCGCTGAAAGATTTTTGTGTTTTTGCCATACACAACGGAAGTGCATCCAGTCCCAGTTTGGTGATCGTTTTCAAATCCGTTTCGGCTTTCTTAGAGTAATGCACACTGTCAGCGCCATAAATCTGTTTTGCAATGATGTCTATTTTTTCTTTTACCGGAAGAGCCCAGTCATAAAGTGCTTTGAATTGATTGTTGGTCGACTCAGCTTCTTTTACGACTGCATTCGCCAGATCTTTCATCCCTTCACCACCCGAAGAAAAACCACGCGCCACAACGGCTTGCACACCACGTTCGGCACATTGTGCAATCACATAGTTGATTTCTTCATCAGTATCTGTCGGGAAATGATTGATGGCAACGGTCGGATTGATGCCGAACTTTTTGCAGTTCTCCATGTGTTTTTCCAGGTTTTCAAATCCTTTTGTCACACGCTCCATCGAAGCTGTATTGTAATCTTCCTTCTTCGCACCACCATGATGACGAAGTGCGCGAATGGTTGCCACCAAAACGATCGCATCCGGTTTCAGATTGCCATATCCACATTTAATGTTCATGAATTTTTCAGCACCCAAATCGGCGCCGAAACCAGCTTCTGTTACAACGTACTCAGATAATGTCAATCCCATTTTGGTAGCGATGATGGTATTCGTTCCTTGTGCGATGTTGGCAAAAGGACCGCCGTGAATAATCGCAGGATTGCCTTCGAGTGTCTGCACGAGATTTGGTTTGATGGCATCTTTCAACAGCACAGCCATGGCACCTTGAGCTTTAAGGTCACGCGCATAAACAGGACTTCCATCGAATTTAAAACCAACGAAAATATTTCCAAGTTTTACTTTCAGATCATCAATGCTTTTACTCATACAAAGAATCGCCATCACTTCACTCGCAGGTGTGATATTGAATCCATCCTGACGTGGAATACCGTTGGCTGTTCCACCCAAGCCGATAGTGATATCGCGCAATGAGCGGTCGTTCATGTCCATGACGCGCTTCCAATAGATTCTGCGGGGATCAAGTCCGAGGTTATTTTGTTTATTCTGAAGATTGTTGTCGATGAGAGCAGACAACAAATTATTTGCTTTTTCAATTGCCGCGAAATCGCCCGTGAAATGGAGATTGATATCTTCCATCGGCACGACTTGCGCATAACCACCACCGGCTGCTCCGCCTTTCATACCGAATACCGGTCCGAGAGATGGCTCTCTCAAAACAACCGTGGCGCGTTTGCCGATTTTATTGAGGCCTTCCGTCAAACCAATCGAAGTGGTCGTTTTCCCTTCACCGGCAGGTGTTGGCGTAATCGCACTTACCAAAACCAGTTTGTTCTTTTTGACTTTATTGTCGTCAATCAGGTTCAATGGAAGTTTCGCTTTGAACTTGCCGTAGTGTTCGAGATCATCAACGGAGATACCGAGTTTAGTTGCGATATCATTGATGTGTTGCAGTTTGCACTTCTGTGCGATTTCGAGGTCTGAAGGAAATGCCATACGTTTTTTTAATTTGGAGGGGAAATTAGTGATGATGTGACAATGTGATGATGTGGCAATGTGACAATGTGGCGATGTGCTGATGTGACAATGTGCTGATTTGATGATGTGACAATGTGACAATTTGAAGATTTCAAAATTTGAAAATTCGCTGAGATGGAGCGCATCATCACATTGCCACATCATCACATCATCAAATTATCACATTGCCACATTATCACATTGCCACATTGCCACATTGTTTTGACCCAGTGCCGCTTACATTTGACAAAACCAAAAATTTCTGCAAGTGAAAATATTTCTGACAGCACTCGTTGCCATGTGTTGGCTGGGTGTGTATTCTCAACAAAACATTGTGACCTATGCCGGCAACGACGGTAAAGAAACATTTTACGATGTCTTGCAATTATCAGACGGGACTTTTATTGTGTGTGGTTATGCCGATAATTTAGATTGGATTGCCGGTGATGTTCCGCAGACAGAACTGGAAGGTACCTCCGGTATTCACAATGGACTTGGCACGAATCGATTTGCATTTATCCTTCAGTTTTCTTCCGACTTGCAGACGATGCTGAACGTAGTGAAACTTCCGCAAGGTGCTGCAGAAGACATTCGTTTTATGAAAACAACGAATGTCCCCGGCACAACTACCGGTGATCTTTTCATCAGCGGAAATACAAGTGATACATACGACAATGACGGTGGATATTTTCTGGCCAAACTCAACAACAATTTTGTGGATGGCATTCCGACTGGTTTGATCTGGACCCGCAATGTCTGGGCAGAAACGGGACCGAAAGACTATCATCCGTGGGATGTCACTTCAGAAGGCGAAATCTATTATATCTCAGGTCACTCGCATGATTACAATTGGAGTGCAGTGTATTGTCTGGACGTTGATGGTGAAAGAAAAATAGTGGAGAACTGGCGAACACACTGGCCTATTTCCGGCAGTGAATGGCGTGGAACACCGGCTTCAGCTTATCCAAATGGAGGGTCTGAAGCACTTGCATACAGCGGCATCGTATTAAAAATATGGGGGCGATGTGAGCTGCGTTCATGGACAGAAGAAGATTACTCATTAACACAAGAAGATGGCAATGGCGGAACAAAAATGGGCAAATGGCCTATCGATCTTCTATTCAGTGGACCATGCGACCCTGAAAATCCAACTGCCGATGGCCCCGGCTACACAGGTTATGCAGCTGAATCTTGCTGCCCTGTTTTTGGTGGTTCCAGCATTGTAGTCGATCGACGCAATAATCATCTTTACATTGGAATGAATTTCAAGAGCAATGCAGTTTCTCCTGATTTTGAACCTGCAGTCATTTCCATGGACGAAACTGGGCAACTCAACTGGTGGAGCAGATTGTATCATGAAATAACTCCGGCAGGTGATACGATGATTTCCATTCCTGATCAATACGTCGATGCATTGGCGATCGATTACTCACTTCCGGCAAATGACGGAATGTTGGTGGTAGGCGCAAGATGCCATGGCAATAACACAGAAAATTTCTGGGAAGGAAATGTCATTGCGGCAAATCCTTCTGCTCATGGTTTTCAAAATCAGTTTACAGGAACACAAGGCGATATTCATATCAGCTGGTTGGGTAAATTAAAATTGACAAATGGCGAGTTGATGCATAGCACTTATGTAGCAGAACTCTCTGAAGGTACAGGAAGTCTTGGCACTCCTCATGCAGATCCGAACCTCGACAACTGGCCCAATCCAAACACAGGATGGCCCAACGTAAACACGACTCGACTTGCAAAAAATGCACTACGTGTTACAACTGATGGATGGGTTTGCACAGCGGCAGTTGGTCGACGAACTATTACAACGGCGAATGCCTATCAGAAAATGGTGAACCCTGCAAACGGCGGACACAGTTGCTGGAATAATTTTATTCGTGTGTATGAAAATGATCTGAGCGTGCCACTTTATAGTTCGCTGGTCGTTGGAGAATGGGATACATTGACACAAGCTGGCGGCGACAATGTGGATGTGTATGGCATCTTCAAAACAGAATATGGAATTGTGGGTGTTGGAAGACATAAAGCGGATGATCTCGGAGTTGCGAGTGGAATTGATTTGCCTGTGATCAATGTGACGAACTGGGGAGAAAGTGCGTCCAGTGGTGAAAGCGCTGTGCTCGTTTATTATGTCGCGGAAAACCTTTATAACGAAGATGATTCACCGGTGACATCCATTCAAACTATTTCAGAAACACAACCCGGATTATTCCTTTCACCAAATCCTGCATCGGATGCATTGAGAATTCGCTTTACGGAAAATTCGGATGTCTCGGAGTTGAGTATTTACACTTCGACTGGAAGAATAATAAAATCCGGCATTCGCATGACAACTGGCAAAACCGTCAGGATAGATTTGAATGGTTTACCTGCGGGGGTTTATTTTGTGAGGAGTGGGAAGTTTTGTGAGAGGTTTGTGAAGATGTAGATTTTTTTTTAAATGGCAGAACAAAATCCGTGAGCGAATAGAGAGGGCAGTCGCAGACTGCGCGAAAGCTCCGCACGAGTTGCGCTTCGCTAAACTCGCGCGATGGATGTGCCAAACTTCCGATATGCAAGGGCTGCATTCAATAGTTGATCATGAGTCAGGATTTCCCCAAAATTTTCTCTGACTCTGCGATGGCTTCTGAAACAACTTTCAATTCCGCTTCGGCGGCGGCGAGACGCATGGCAGATTTGGTGCGCATGACTAAATTACAACGATCAATTTTCAACAATAAGTTATTGTAATGACCTTTCAAGATCCGCAGGCCACGGCTATTTGCAACTGTAATTGTCTCATCCGGAATTTTCGACACTTGGCCAATAGCTTTCATGCTATCATTATATGCTGATTGCAATTTATCGTGTCGGATTTTCGCAAGCATTAAATCAAAACTTATTTGCTTCTGCATTTTGTAGAGCGCCTGTATATTTTCCGAATGGTCGATTCGAAGCGCATTATTCCTCAATTCCAGATTTTCCGCATTCTTATCCAGACATTTCCCGATGGCCCAATGTAGCGTTGATCGATCTTTAGGAAGATCCCGCTCGCTGCGCTCATACATATTTAGCGCGCTTACCGAAACGCCTAAAACGTGAGCATAATCATCCTGATTCATAATCAACTTCGCCCTCACCTCGTTTCGTTTGCTTATTTTTTTTCCCATGTTCAAATTGTGCTGTTAAATATTGTGTGGAAATTTTACCACACAAAAATACACCGCACAAATTTGTGCTGATTTTTTCACAATGAAAAAATATCTGCACAAATGAATACTGCACAAAAATGAATTGCTTCGAAAATTTGTGGTCAATACATACAAAAATGAAACACAACGAGAACTTAATTCAAGGAAAAGTGTTTTTCGTTCATGGGGAGGGTCTTGGCAAGGCTAAGTTCAATCGAGCACAGTTCCCTTTACCCAATCAATTTTTTATTGTTCTAATTTCCAATCCGGATTAAAACTTCTTTTCAAATTGATGATCTATATTCGCGACGTGTCATACGATATGAAACTAGTCCCTCCAACTCAAACCACAGCTCTGACAATTGCTGATGTCGATTCGGCCGTGGATCTTTCTGTTCAGGTAAATCCAACGGATAAATTCTACACAGATTTCAGAAATGTCCGGGGTGTTTTTGAAGAACGTGAACTATTTGCCTCATTCAAGTTGAATGCGGATAAGGAATTTGATTATCAGAAGCATCAATTCACGAAATTCAGAGTTTTTCTGGGAGGAATGCGCGGTTCTGGCAAAACAACAGAACTTCTGAAAATTGCGAAAGACATTGATAATAGCAAAGCCTTTTTTGTGGTGTACTTCAGCATTGATGATGCGCTCAACATGGGCACTACTGAATACATTGATATTCTCATTTACCAAATTGAACAACTTTTGCAGAAGGCTGAGAACGAAAAGATCGTTCTGAGCGATCGAATTATCAAGGATATTTATGACTGGATGGCTGAGCGTGTCGTTGAGATGAAGGATCAAAGCGGAGGATCTGTAGCCATAGAAACAGGAGTTGAAGCTAGCACTCCCACCCTTTTCGGTCTGCTCAAGTTTTTTGGCTCGTTTAAAGCGCAACTTTCAGCAAGCACGGAAGAAACGTTTACAACTCGCAAAGTGCTGAAGAATCGATTTGCCGACTTGTCCAAGAAAGTAAACCTATTCTTTGCCTCAGTGGCCAACGAGCTCAGACAACAGGGACGAGCTCAAGACTTGCTGTTTCTGATTGACGGTTTCGAAAAAACATTTACTGCAGAGAAACGCAAAGAATTGTTGATCGACAACAGTGTCTATTATGAGAAGATAGAAGCCAATACGCTTTTTACTTTACCCATTGAATTAACGAAAGAAGAATTATTCTTCAAAACCAAAGGCACTGTTCTGCACTTTCCCTTTGTTAAACTTCAGGAGCGCAATGGCAACATAGTGGAAGCTGCATATAAGCAATTTCGTGAATTTGTTTGCCGAAGAATAGACCTCAGTTTATTTGATTCAGAAGAAACTGTCAATCACGCCATTTCTTTTGGTGGAGGATCGCCCAGAGAATTGTTACGTGTATTGCAACTTGCAGCTTATTATTATAATCCGGACACACAAAAAATTGATCGAAACAGCGTGGACAAAGCAGTTAAAAGGCTTGCATCCGAATTCACTAGGCACATAAACGAATTACAGTTGCTTAAACTCATTGAAGTGCAGCATAAGACCGAAAACAGTATCCCGGTTACGAATGAAGACATTATCTACGATTTACTAGAAGACGTGTTGTTGATGGAGTACAACGATGGCCATTACAAGCGAGTGAATCCATTGGTGATGGCGTCCGACATGTATCAATACTACGATAAAAAAGATTGAGTGAACTGACTGAAAAAGATCTGTTACTGCGCGCTTTGGCTGAACCAAGGTTCCGGCTAATCTTTATTCCTTTTACCCATTACAACACCGTTCGATACGTAAAGCAACTTCTTACTGAAAACTTCCCCGACCGCACAGCACAAGAAATAGACCTTGAGCAACAAACTGTTGCTACCATCATTCCACGATTGGAGGGTTTAAAAGATGGAATACTGTATTTCGATAATTTTCAAATACTGCTGAAGAGTGAACATTTACGTACTTATCTGAATCAACGAAGAGACTGGCTGGCGGCACGTCCGGTGGCGTATGTCGCATTTGTAAACAATGGTGAGAATATGCCCGCGATTTCGAAGGGCATCAAAGATTTATATAGCTTTCGGACTTTGGTGCTTTATGATCTGGAGAAAGAGGCAGGGACAACATCTCAATCTCGTGTTATAAAACCACTGACGACAGATCAAAGCACTTGGGGAGTAAAAGCTGTCGACCTTGAAATTAAAGTAAGTGATCTATTTGAGAATTGGGAACAAAAATTAGAACAAAAAGATGATGTCTCATTGATGACCTTGCTAATGGATGATTTAATGGCAAGCATAGCGAAACATCCTTCGATAAAGTGGCGAGGTTGGATGATGCAACAGATAGAAGCAAAATTCAATGAAGTGTTTGCATCAGAAACTCCATTGCACGCTTCAGCTATACTACAATACTACATTGGATTGACCAATTTGCATGGGGCGCGCTACGATCAGGCAGAAATTCACATTCGGCGAGCTATTAAACTTGAGCCAGCAGAATCGAAGTATCTTATTCCACTAAGTCAAATTTTAGACCGGACGGGAAGAAGTGAAGAGTCCCTTTCAATATTAGAATCTTATCTCAATTCTCCAGATGCAGAAAAAGATCAAATTATGCTCGCTTCAGTTCTCAATAATATTGGCCACGCATGGAGCAGTAAAGGCGATTATGAGACTGCAATAGCATATTATAAAAATGCGTTGGCTATATGGGAGCTTAGCAGTGAACAGACAGGGGTGGCAACGATTCTAAATAACATCGGTAGCGCTTTGAGCCACCAAGGTGACGCTGACAAGGCCATCGACTATTTTGATCGAGCACTAAATCTTGATCTTGAGCTTCTTGGTGAAGATCATCCGAACACAGCTGGAGACTTGAATAATCTTGGAGAATACTGGCGATTAAAAGGAGATTACGATAAAGCAATAACTTACTACGAACGCGCATTGAGCTCGGCAAAAAAAACACTTGGCAACGATCATCCCAATGTAGCAATTGCACTTAATAATATCGGCCTTGCGTGGAAGAACAAAGGTGACAATGAAAAAGCGATTGACTTTTATGAAAAAGCGCTACAAATTGATACCAAACTTCTCAATAAAGAAAATCCCAATTTTGCTTTACGATTCTTTAATTTAGGAGTTGCTTGGATGAGCAAGGGTGAATACAATATGGCAATTGACTATTTTGAGAAGGCATTAACGATTTGGCATAAGGCATTTCCTTCTGGGCACCCATTTATAGAGACCCTTAACGATTCTCTTGCAGAAGCGAAAGCTGCCAAAGCGAATTCATGAAATTAATATTTCAGGAAGAGTCTTTGAACATTACCATTACTTTGGACTCGAAGAATCGAACAATCATCAACAAAACTCCATTACTCTTTCATTCTTGCTCACCCAAAACGTTCGCTCCCTGCCATCTTTTCACCTTCCTACCACATGGCACAACCATTGCCAACCCCGCCACAGAACACAAAAAATTAATCAAATATTCCTATGCAAACAGAAGGCACACTGAAAGTCCACACGGACAATATTTTCCCGATTATCAAGAAATTCCTGTACAGCGACCACGAAATATTCCTGCGCGAGTTGGTAAGTAATGCAGTGGATGCATGTCAGAAGGTGAAAACCCTCAGCATTTCCGGAGAAATAAAAAACGATGCTACCGGCTTGAAAGTGGAAGTCATTGCTGACAAAAATGCCAAAACCCTGACAGTGCGTGACAACGGTATCGGGATGACGCAAGAAGAAGTGGAAAAATACATCAACCAGATAGCTTTCAGCGGTGCAGAAGAGTTTGTAGAGAAATACAAAGACGCGCAGATCATCGGTCACTTCGGACTTGGTTTCTATTCCGCCTTTATGGTGGCGAAACAAGTGGAGATCCAGACACTATCGCAACGCGAAGGCTCAGAAGCGATCAACTGGAGTTGTGATGGTTCTCCGAATTTCACCATGACGGCCGGAACACGCACGACTCCCGGCACGGACATCATTCTGCACCTGGCAGATGATTCCGTCGAATTCAGCGAAGACAGCCGCATTCAAGGCATTCTCGATAAATATTGCAAGTTCATGCCCGTGGAAATACAGTTTGGTGAAAAATCCGACTGGGTAGAAGGCGAAGAAGTGGATGACCAAGGCGAGAAAAAAGAAGTCGAGATCAAGGTTCCGAATATCGTGAACAACACACAACCGCTTTGGATGAAGAAACCAGCGGATCTCACCGATGCAGATTACAAATCATTTTACCGGGAATTGTATCCATCGACATTTGATGAGCCATTGTTTCACATTCACGTCAATGTAGATTATCCTTTCAACCTCACCGGAATTCTGTTTTTCCCAAAAATGAAAAACAATTTCGAAGTACAGAAAAACAAGGTACAGTTATATAGCAATCAAGTCTTCATCACAGATGAAGTCAAAAACATTCTTCCTGATTTTCTTACACTGTTGCATGGTGTTGTAGATTCTCCGGACATTCCATTAAACGTATCCAGAAGTTACTTGCAGGAAGATGCCAATGTGAAGAAAATTTCTGCTCACATCACCAAAAAAGTGGCAGATAAACTTCAGAGCATGTTCAACAATGACCGTCCCGACTTTGAGAAAAAATGGGATGATATCGGCATGTTCATTCAATACGGCATGTTGAGTGATGAAAAGTTCTATGAAAAAGCGGTAAATTTTTCTCTGGTAAAAAACACAGAAGACAAATACACCACACTCGAAGAACTGAAAGAGAAAGTGAAAGACACGCAGAAAGAAGCGAAAGGAGATATTGTTATTCTGTATGCAAATAACAAAGAGGAACAACACTCATCCATTGAAGCAGCCCGTGAACGCGGCTTTGAAGTGATCATCCTCGACGGCCCACTTTCATCGCATTACATTTCACAGGCAGAACAAAAAAATTCCGGTCTTCGATTCAAACGAGTGGATGCTGATGTAATGGACAAACTCATTGAGAAAGATGATGTATTGCCTTCATCGCTTTCAGATGATCAGCAGAAAT
>JANOVT010000246.1:0-5661 GCA_031417525.1 Flavobacteriales bacterium
TTGAGCATCAAAAAAATGGTGATGCTCAAGAGCAGCAGCATAATGCAAAAAACTATCCTTCGGATTTGTTTCGAGCATCGTTTCAATCATCTTTAATCTGTCTTGCATCATGCTGAATATTAGGTGGTGTGATGAGCCGCAAAGGTATTTTAAAGATAGACTTATTGTTCTGATTGCAAAATTCAAAAATTGATTTTTTCAACACGGCTATTAACTTTCAGAGTGAGAGTGAGTGTGAGTTTTGAGAGCCACTTCTCAAAACTCACACTCACTCTCACACTCACTCTCACTCTTCAAAAGAATTTCGAATGTGTAAATGTTTGGCAAATAAAAAAACCGTCCTGGTTTCCCGGGACGGTCTTGCAGAGTAGCAGGCAATCTAAAAATGCCTACGGTTGAACAGGCTTGTAATATTTCAAAGCCTGAGGCATAAATTCTTTCAATCCTGCAATTCGTGTTTCGTCACTTGGGTGTGTGCTCAAAATTTCAGGAGGTGATTGTCCTCCATTTTGTGCCATTCTTTCCCAGAAAGATATCGCAGTTTGAGGATCATATCCGGCCATGGCCATAAATACTAATCCGAGTTTGTCGGCTTCGCTTTCATGATTTCGGCTATAGGCAAGCGCTCCGAGTTGCGAACCAATTCCATAAGATTGCAGAAAAATATTTCTGGTCAATGCCGGCTTCTCAGACATTGCAACACTTATTGCCGCGCCGCCGAGTTGAATTGCAAGACCCTGACTCATACGTTCATTTCCATGACGTGCGATGGCATGTGCAATTTCGTGTCCCATCACCACTGCCAGACTCGCTTCATTTTGGGTCACAGGTAAAATTCCTGTATACACAACCACTTTTCCACCCGGCATACACCATGCATTCACCACATCTTCCTGCACAACGTTAAATTCCCAGTCAAATCCAGTCACGCGATTCGATTGATTGTTTTGTGCCAAGAATTGTTCTACTGAAGTCTTAATCTTATTGCCTATTCCTTTTACCATCACAACGTCTTTGTTCGATGCAGGAAGAACATTGTTTGTATCCAGAAAATCTTTATAAGCCTGAAAACTCATGGACATCATTTCACTTTCCGGAAGCAAGTTCAGCTGTCGACGGTTACTGATGGGAACTTTGGCGCAAGAAATTGCCAATCCAATCAGGCCCATAATAAACAATACGAAAATGGTTTTTTTCATGTCGCAAATAAAGCAAAGTTTTAAGGTTGAACATTACACCATGTTCAAATCCTTTACCACTTTATACACTATCGCAAAATTTTACTGAATTTCAGCAGTGAGACCTCTATCGAGTAATGCCACGCACATAGGTTCAAGTTTTTCATGCACGCCATTCTTTACAGCGCATTTACCCTTGTAATGGATAATCAAGGTGCATTGTTCTGCCTGCATCGCCTCATGCTTGCAAACATCAATCAACGAATTGATGACGAACTCAAACGTATTTACTTCGTCATTGTAAATGACAAGATTTTTTTCCTCGACAGAAACGGTCTCTTCGAGTAAAAGTTCTTCCAGTTCGGTATCGTATGACATAATCGGATTTTTTTGACGGGCAAGCAAAAATAAAGCAAATAGTGTGACATTACAAGCTTTGAATCATTCAGCCAGAATCGCACAGAACATCAGCAAATAAAGAGCTTTTGAGCATTCGGCGCTTCTATTATCATTCTGCTTTCACGGCTTACAGGAACGAAATGAGTATTACCGCTCGTGTAAATTACAGAAAACAAAAACCAAAAGGCTTAGAAAAAAGATATTTTTGAAGCATCAAATTTCCACGATGAAAAAATTTCTGTGTCTGTTTTCCCTTATTCCACTTATTGCAGCTTCGCAACAAACTCCCACTCAAAAATGGGATGACAAGTTCAAGCAGCTTGGACCGGAATTGGCCACTCCAAATGATCAGCGAACCGCCAGCGGAGCGCCAGGAAATGCATACTGGCAGCAACGTGCTGACTACGACATGAAGATTCGAATTGACGATGCTACTCAAACACTTTACGGAGAAGAAACCATTACTTACTTTAATAATTCACCGGATGCATTAACCTATATCTGGATGCAGCTTGATCAGAACTCGATGTCTAAAACAAGCGACAGTTATGCCATTGAACAAATGAAGATTGAAGAAAATGTCAGTTACAATGATCTTGTGGATATCGATCCCTGGTACGACGGTGGATTCAAACTCGACTATGTGCAAGATGCTTCAGGAAAGGCTCTTAAACATACCATCAACAAAACGATGATGCGAATCGATCTCGCTTCACCGCTCAAACCAAATTCTTCTTTTTCATTCAAAATTAAGTGGTGGTATAACATCAATGATCGCATCCGGCTTGGTGGGAGAAGTGGTTATGAATATTTTGAAGAAGACAAAAACCATTTGTACACCATGGCGCAATACTTCCCGCGCATGGTGGTGTATTGCGACAATCAGGGCTGGCAACACAAACAATTTCTGGGCATGGGTGAATTCACCCTGAATTTTGGCAATTATACGGTTGCGATTACAGTTCCAGAAGATCATGTGGTGGCTTCTACGGGTGTTCTTCAAAATGCGAAGGAAGTGCTGACGTCCACACAACAACAACGATTTGAAAAGGCAAAAACTTCAGATGAACCTGTTGTAATTGTAACGGAAGATGAGGCGCGTGAAAATGAAAAGGATAAATCGATCAAAGAAAAAACCTGGATTTTCAAAGCAGAAAATGTGCGTGATTTTGCTTTTGCCACATCACGAAAATTTATTTGGGATGCTCAATCAGTGACAGTTGGTAAAAACAAAACGCTTGCAATGTCTTTTTACCCAAAAGAAGGCAATCCACTCTGGGGACAATTCAGCACACGTGTTGTTGCGCATACCATTCGCACCTACAGTAAATTCACAATTGACTATCCATATCCTGTTGCCATTTCGGTTCACACCAAATGGATGGGAATGGAATATCCCATGATATGCTTTAATGGTGGCCGTCCCGAGAAAGATGGCACTTACGATGAAGGAACACGCAATGGAATGATCTCAGTGATCATTCATGAAGTTGGACACAACTTCTTTCCTATGATCATCAACAGTGATGAAAGACAATGGACCTGGATGGATGAGGGATTGAACACGTTCGTTCAATACCTGACAGAAAAAGAGTATGACCGCAATTATCCTACACAGCGTGGTCCGGCCAGGAACATCGTTGACTATATGAAAGGGGACAAAAGCAAAATGTGTCCGATCATGACGAATAGTGAGAGCATTTACCAGTTTGGAAATAATGCTTACGGTAAACCTTGCACCGGATTGAATATTCTGCGTGAAACCATCATGGGACGCGAATTATTTGACTACGCATTTAAAGAATATGCAAGAAGATGGGCCTTTCATCATCCAACACCAGACGATTTTTTTCGCACTATGGAAGATGCCAGCGGTGTTGATCTGGATTGGTTCTGGCGCGGTTGGTTCTATGGAACAGACCATTGCGATATGAATATGAAAGAAGTCAAAATTTTCAGACTCAACACACACGAACCCATGGCAGAGAAAGCTGCAGACAAAAACAAAAAGCTTTCGAAACCCAAAGACATTTCGCTGGAACGTGATAAACAAGCAGGAGTTCAAACACAAGTTGATGTTGACCCGGATATGCGTGACTTCTACACAACGTATGATCCATACAAAGTGACTTCATTGGATAAAAAAGATTACGACAGCTGGGTGACTAATTTGAGTGAAAAAGAAAAAGAAATTTTAGCTAGTCAAAATCTCTATTATCAGGTTACCGTAGAAAATAGAGGTGGACTTATTATGCCTTTGATTTTTGAATTGGAATTCAAAGACGGTACGAAGAAGGAGATCAGAATTCCTGCGGAAATATGGAAGCGCAACGAACCGGAAGTGACGAAAGTTTTTTCTGCTACCAATGAAATTGTATCGATCACTTTAGACCCATGGCTTGAAACAGCGGATATTGATGTGAGCAATAATTATTGGCCGCCTCGTGTGGTGCCAACCAGATTTGAACTCTTTAAAGAAGGAAAGGCTATGCCGAAAGAAAATCCGATGCAGAAGGCGAAGAAGGAGAATTGATTTTGGAAAACTACTGCTTTTCAATTTTGACTACCTCAATTTTATCTGAAGTGCTGATTTCGATGTAGTAGAGGCCTCTAGAATATGAACTCATATCAATGTCAAAATTCAATGTCTTTGGATAGATACTCAACAGCTGTTGACCATTGCCATTCAAGACTCGGCAATGAATATCTGATTTCTGATCACTGCTTCCGGAAACATGCAGGAAAGTGATGACTGGATTTGGAGAGCACCGCAAATTTGGTATTAAGTTGCCTGCGGAAATTGAAGAAGAAGAAGAACCATGAAACTTCAGAACATAAATATCATCAGGTTCCTCAGTGTCCTCAGTTTGAAATTCGAGTACTTCATCATTCACGATCAACTCGTTGTTCAAAGCATGAGTACCAATAAAAACAAGGCTTTCATCGCTTGAGTAGTCAATTCCATATCCGAAGCTTCGTCCATTTCCAGTCATACTCGTGACAGCAGCGAAGTCACCAGACACTTCGAGATGGAGAAAATATGCATGTGGAATTCCTGTACCTAAGTCAGACAATAACATTTCCGAACTTTGACCCGGATCAAAATCAATACTCTCAGTGTAATATCCTGTTACCCAAACTCGATCTTCGACATCGGTAATTATTCCCCAAATTGCATTATTGCCTTTGGTCACATATTGCTTCGCCCATATGAAATCTCCGCTATTGGTTAATCTCAACACAAACTGATCAGCGAAATCCGTCGTTGAAGAATTGTCTGTTGCATCGAGCAAATAAACACTTTGACCAAGATCGAAGTCAACTTCTTGTCGAAAGGTTCCTGCCAACAGCACGCTGCCTTCCTGATCTGTCACAATCTGAGTAGTCAAAACATCATCTATTCCGCCTATTATTTTGGCAAACATCACCTCACCAATCGAATTTATTTTGATGACATATCCATTGAATACATCGACTTCTCCCGTCAATGTTTCACCAGAATCCATGACTAATTGATTCTGAAAGTTACCCATTGCAAAAAGATTGTCCTGAGCATCAATCGTCATCCTTGCATAGTACTCATAGTTGGTTCCTATAAAATTCTTGGCAAACAAAAAATTGCCATCACTATCAAACTTTACAATTGCAATGTCCGAATTGGTTGCAGTCATGATGTATTCATCAGATCCAGGGTCAAAATCCAAAGAGCTTTCATAAAATATCTGGACGTACAAATTACCATTTGAGTCTGATTCTAATTCTTCCGAGCCACATATCGCTCCGTTTGTGCCAAATGTTTTAATCCAAATCAAATTTCCATCCTGATCAAATTTGGAAAGAAACACATCTTCCTCACCTTGTGGAGTCAGATTGATTATTTGTATTCCCGGATCAAAATCCTCTGTGGTTGAGAAGGTACCGAGAATATAAATGTTATCCTGATTATCAACTTCCACCGCATACGAACCACCTTCTATATTGTCTCCAAATTGTTTGGCCCAAATAAGATCGCCGCCATCAGAATAACAAGCAAGAAAAACATGACCTTGCAAAGAATTCATAGAGAATACTCCAGGACCCGGAT
>JANOVT010000247.1:0-2581 GCA_031417525.1 Flavobacteriales bacterium
TCATTTCTTTCCGTTCTTTTTTTCTTGATAAAAAAAGAACCAAAAAAATCAAGGCTGTTGCGAAAATTCTTGAAATCCACGCCACTTCCGGGCGGCCAAACCCAATCCCTTCGGGACTCACTTCTTCAAAAATGACAATACGGTGAGAGTCATTCCGAATTATTCATGACATTTTTGAAGCCGTTCGTCAAACATGGGTTTGTCTATCGCCCTTCAGTGTCGGGATTTCTACGAATTTTCTCAAAGGCCTTCCCCCAATACTCGCGGTGGGGTGCATTCCGGATAATCATTATATAAAATTGTCTCTTTAAATGCTCAAATTCATTTGAATTTTTTCTAACGGCTTACCGTCACCTTCTTTGTCATTTTGTCCTTGCCATTTGTGATAACTAGCAAATACTCTCCATTATAAATCGTTCGCGCATCGATGTATGCGATGGTACTGCCCTGATACAACATCGTTTTTTGCACTAAGCTTCCTTTGAGATCGTACAATGCAACTTCGCAATTATTTTTGAGAATGGAACCAATTTGTATAGCGATCAGATCGCTTGCAGGATTCGGAAATACAGTGATGTCATCAAACATCACATTCGCTTCAGCAACAAAATCAGGAGCGGCATAAGGAGTTACGCTTTCGGTAATAGAAGGAATTTTCGCTGCTACCTTATTGCCGAAAAATGTTGGGCCTACAACGTATGGATATGCTGAATTCCAATTTTCATCCACCGTTGCGAAATAGCAATAGATGCCATCCGGATACTCGGGAGTTACGCAAAACCTGCCGTTGTGTTCATCGAGATAGTCGGGAGTAGAAGTCGACGTTGGAACATATTCATAATCTTCACGGAAGAGTCCAAGTGGATAGGTAGTATTCACATCAGGGCCATCCGTAACATTCGAGCCATCGGCATAAAATGAACGAACCGTGATGTCCCTTAAAACGAAGGAAGACTTCATTCTGATAACACCACCACTGCCATCTGCATTCAGATATCCATACGCGCCATAAATTGGAAAACCATCATAAGCAAATCCCAACAAAGGCGAATGCTGCGAAGCATCAATGACATAAAGACCATCTGCGAGGTAGAGATCACACACATCGGAAATCACTGTCAGATCAAGATTGAAAGCTGATGGATTCTGGTGGTGGTGGTAATTGCCCATAGCCGGATGGCCTTTGGCACAATCGAATCCGCCACGTTCCGCTAAAATAGCATCGCGATTCCAGATGCCATCACCCGGTCCTCCGGGAATTGGACCGCCAGCGAGTGCACCTGTGGAAGCTTTCCAGGAAACACCATCCCGGTAATCAAATAAAGCAACACCATTTATAAACACGCCGATATTGCCTCCATTAGTTGCAGTGGAAGTGCCTGTATTCTCTGTTGGAAAAAGTGGAAATTTGAATATAGCATTTTGATCAGTAGCCACCGAAGGATTACCATCAAGAAAAGGACCTGTGACGTAAGCAGGAATTCCATTTGTTGTGATATACGCCCAATTGTCTGAGTACTGCACAGTCTGGACATTCGCCTCCACATTGTCGTTGATAGGTGTTGAATTACCGCTCACATAATGCCTGCCCTGAATACCCGTTGTGTTTTGCATCCAACTTGTGATGGCAGGATTCGTCTGAGCATTTGCGACCAAGATCGCTAGCATACAAAAGGTAAAAGTCACATTCTTTTTCATAAGATTATTTAGTTGTTTGAATTCATTGGACGACATTTTTGTTTTCATCCTTCGTTATCGTAACCGATATTTTTTAGGAAATGTATGATTTGGATTAAACAGAAAATCTTTGTCGGAAAGTGTAAGTAAAAAAGCGATGACATCCACCTGTTCATTTTCAGAAAGAACGATTTTACTTTCTAATCTTTTGTCCAACGTTACACCAGATTGAATGCCGGCGGTGTAATGCTTCAGCACATCAGTCAGTTTTCTGAATCTTCCATCGTGCATGTATGGATATGAAAATTCCACATTGCGAAGTGTTGGAATTTTAAACTTGAGATAGTCTGCATCCTGCAATGATATGGCCATTCGACCTTGGTCGTGTAATGTCGAATCCATCCGCAGACCATTGTTTGAAAATTCGTGTGTTGTGAATAATGGCTCTGCATGACAGGAAGAACAATTTTGTTGAAACAAAACATAACCATTCATTTCCTGTTGAGTAAAGTCCACTTCGCCTCTCTTCATCCGATCGTATTTTGAATCCGCACTCACCAACGTCAGCATAAATTGCGAGATTGCTTTAAGTACGTGTTCACCTGTGACAGTGCTGTCTTCAAAAGCATCCTGAAACAATCCGCGATACATAAAAGAAGAATTTAATTTCTGCACCACAACAGAAATGTCAGCGCCCATCTCATCCGGATGACTAATTGGCGCAAGCGGCTGCATGTCAAGATGATTCACGGCACCATCCCACATAAAATTAGTTTGCCATGCCAGATTCATGAGTGTCGGCGAATTGCGTTTGCCGATTCGATCACCAATTCCATGACTCAAAGCATGATCAACGTGTGTGAATGCATTGTATGAAGAATGACAACTTGCACAAGAAATGGTA
>JANOVT010000248.1:0-2587 GCA_031417525.1 Flavobacteriales bacterium
TGTTTTTACAGGCCTTCAATGTTTGCCTTGGTCGGTGTTATCACCGTACCACGACTAAGGTGGTAGACAAAGGGTTTCGCGATGAGTGGCACGAATAACCTTTACTATTTTTTTTAAATTGTCGGTTATCGATACTGCCCACTGCAGTCTGCCTACTGCCTACTTTTACCGCACCACAACTAACTTTATTCTTCAGCTCACCCACGGTAGCATGATTTCTGAATCATCGTTCGCCATTCCGCGCCAACTCATGTGATGCTCGATCTTAATTTTTCTGTGGCGCGGTTTATTTTTTCTATATCATAACCCCCGGGTTGAAACCCGGGGCCATTCATGTTGCAGCCCTGCCGGGTTACAAAAAAGAGACTGAGCTTGTGGGTCTGGCGGGGTTTTTAAATTATAACAAGAGAAAATTAGTAATGAGAAGAATAATTAATGAAAATAATAATAAGAACACCTTCGTGTATACAGCCAAAGGGGTTTGTATTGAATAAGGTTTGTTTCGGGTATATACAAGTTATAGGCAATGCTAATTGACCTTCAATCCTTGAATGGAATAAGTAAACTAATTTGAAATTCGTACCTTTGAATCAATATATTTAATATGGCAGACAAAAATTTAATGACCCCAAGTACCAGCAGTCTTTCTGGACTTCTTGGTAACGGAATAACCTATAAAGTTCCAACTTTTCAAAGAGACTATTCTTGGAAAATGGAGAACTGGATTGATCTTTGGGAGGATATAAAGGTTTTAATTTCAACTGGAAGAGACCATTATATGGGAGCAGTTGTATTGCAAAAAAAAGGCGAAAAAAACTTCTTAGTAATTGATGGTCAACAAAGATTTACCACACTTAGTATATTGACCTTAGCTATAATAAAAAATATTCAAGACTTAATTGACAATGGTATTGAATCTTCTGAAAATGAAGAGAGAATAAAGGAACTAAGAAGAGGCTTTTTGGGTCAAAGAGATCCTGGATCATTGCTTTACTCTAGCAAGCTTTTTTTGAATGAAAATAACGATGCATTTTATCAAAGTAGACTTCTACAACTCCAACAACCTGTTAATGAAAAAACTTTGCCCGATTCCGATAAACTAATTTGGCAAGCCTTCTCATTTTTTTACGAAACAATTAAAAAACAATTTACCAACCCTTCAGGTGAGCAATTGGCTAATTTTCTTAGTAAAACTATTGGAGATAAGATGATGTTCATTAAAATTGAAGTCGAAGATGAAATGAGTGCATATACTTTATTTGAAACTTTGAATTATCGAGGTGTTGACTTAACTGTTACTGACTTACTCAAAAATTATTTATTTTCTTTATTATCAGAGAGTGATATTCGAATAGCTAAAGACACGTGGAAAAAAATTGCAAATTCAATAGGGTTAGAAAAATTTCCAACCTTTTTAAGGCATTATTGGATTTCGAGAAATCCAATTGTTAGACAAGAACAGCTTTTTAAAATAATTAGAACTACTATTAAAACTAATCAAAATGTTTTTGATCTTTTAAGAGATTTGGAATCATTTTCGTCCATGTATATCGCATTACAAGACCCATTTAGTCAAGAATGGAAGGGAAATAGGGAACGATTTAAAAGGATTCGAGAATTTAAGTTGTTTGGTGTTAAACAACAATTGCCTCTCTTAATGATATCAAAAGTTAACTTTACTGATGTTGAGTTTGACAAACTCATAAAATTATTAACAGTTATCACTTTTAGATATAATGTTATTGGCAGCAGACAAGCTAACGTGATGGAAGACCTGTACAATTCAGTTGCTCAAAAAGTTTACAAAAAAACAATTACAACGTCCAACCAAGTATTTACTGAACTAAAAAGTTTGTACGTTTCAGACAATGATTTTAAAAATGACTTTTCTACAATTCAACTTTACTCATATGGACGAGATAAGAAGTTAGCAAGATATATCTTGTTCGAAATAGAGAATTTATTAATGCAAGGCGGAGATAGAGATTATGAATATGATCCAGCTTCTATTGAGCATATTCTGCCTGAAAATCCACCTGAAAGTTGGGATCAACTTTTTTTACCAATTATTCAAGAAAATTACATTTATAGAATTGGAAATTACACGTTACTTGAAGACCATTTAAATAACGAATGTGGAGACGCATTGATTGAAGTCAAGAAAATTTCATACGCAAAAAGCCAATACGAATCAGCAAAAAAAATACTAACAGCGGAATGGACTCCTGCAACACTTGAGTTACGACAGCAGGAACAATCAAGATGGGCAACCTCGATTTGGAGAGTTCCATACGCTGATAATGTTACCGCATAAGCGCTGGTTACAACAGCACCTACAAGAAATTGGCGGTTCAGTGGTTAAATGAAGCTTTGTGCTTCGTATCAAGTTTAGTGGTGGTTGACAGTTTTGTGCTTCGAAATCGCCAACTTCTTAAACCCGCAAAGTGTTATGCCCAATGCTATGACGACAACAAAACTGACTGCAAACATCAAACTTTTTTCTCATAACTGACGGCAATTATTCGTATCTTTGGGCTGTGGCAAAACAATCGAAATATCATATAGGAATTGAAATCGACAAACTGAC
>JANOVT010000249.1:0-10061 GCA_031417525.1 Flavobacteriales bacterium
TCTGCAGGCTGATAACAATCGGTATTTCCGCTAAGCACAATGAGTTCTGGAATCCATCTACCGCTTTTGAATACATCCCGAAGCATCTCGTGTGCATTTGATTTATAAAGAATTTTTTCTTCGAAATCCTTGCCCGCACTATAACCCCAATACTCATGAGAATTGCGAGCATAGCAATAAACGCAACCATGTTCACAGCCATTGTATGGATTGATGCTGTAGTCGAAGGGGATGTCGGGGCTGTTATTTCTTGAAAGAATATTTTTCGGAAAAACTTCAATAAAAGAAGTTCGAGGACTTTCGTCTTCCTCATCAAGTTGCCATTGCATCACCGCCTCATCCAATGCCTCGTACTTCTGACTCAAAAAGCGATTGTGCACATTCAACTGCGCCCCGCGTCCTTTGTCCAGATTACTCGTATTGATGTATGGTTTGTGATTCAAAATGATTGAAATAAATCCGCATGAAGGTACAATTCTTTATTCAGGTCAATGAAACCAAATTATTCACAACTGCATCGATGACAACATGGTGTAACAGAGACACAAAGCATACATTTGCACACTTATTTATGAGCAAATTCCTATGAAAAAATTAGTTGAAGCATTCCCGACACATCTTGAAGAGGCATTGGCAATTGGCCGTGCTGCAAAACTGAATAAATCAGATCGCAAAATTGAGAACATTGTTATTTCCGGTTTAGGAGGAAGTGGCATCGGTGGCAAAATTGTAAGCCAGCTGGTTTCAGAAAAAGTAGCTGTGCCGATCCTATGCACCAATGATTATGTGCTTCCAGAATTTGTAAATAAAAACACACTGGTGATCATCAGCAGTTATAGCGGTGATACAGAAGAAACGGTTGCCGCATTAAATGAAGCCATGTCACGCGGAGCAGAAATCGCCTGTGTGACCAGTGGCGGAAAAATTGGAGCGCTTGCGAAAGAAAAAGGTTACAATCACATCCTCATTCCTGGTGGAAATCCTCCGCGATCGATGTTCGGTTATAGTTCCGTGCAATTATTTTTTGTGCTTCAGGCTTATGGTTTTATTGACAACTATTTCGAAAAGGAAATTGAAAATAGTATCGCACTTTTGAAGAGTGACATAGAAAACATTCATACAACATCACTGCACATTGCTAAACACATTGTTGAACGCATTCCGGTGCTATACAGCGAAGCATCTTATGAAGGTGTCGCCATTCGCTGGAGACAGCAGATCAATGAAAATTCCAAAATGCTTTGCTGGCACCACATTTTTCCGGAAATGAATCACAATGAGCTTGTAGGTTGGACAGGCGGTGATAACCGTGTGGCTGTCGTGATTTTGCGCAATGCGGATGATCACCAACGTTCTCAATTGAGAATGGAACTGTGCAAAAAGTTGATGGGAGAAAAGTGCGATACGATTCTCGAAGCCTGGTCAAAAGGAACCACCCGGATCGAACGTGCGATGTATCTCATCCACCTCGGCGACTGGATCAGTATTGACCTCGCTGAATTGAAAAATGAAGACGCTGTTGCCATACCTGCGATTATTTTCCTCAAGAACGAATTATCGAAAGTGTAGTATTTCAGCCAAATGGGATTAGAGGATAAGAGGGGTGGATAAAGTTGATCACGGTGGGAATGTTTTACACCATTCGAAATGATAGAGGCTGATACTGAAATAGTAAAAAGAACCGTTGCATTTCGCGATCTTGGTTTGTTGGACTACAAAGAATGTTGGGATCTGCAGGAAAAATATTTCAATGAAACGGCAAATCTCAAACTTCACAATAGGAATTTGCCAGCGGAAGAACAAACCGCGACAAAGGATCATCTATTTTTTGTAGAACATCCGCATGTATATACACTTGGTAAGAGCGGCGACATTTCAAATCTTTTGTTGGATGAAGAAGCGCTGAAAAATGTGGATGCGAAATATTACGCCATCAATCGTGGAGGTGATATTACCTATCATGGTCCGGGGCAGATTGTTGGATATCCCATCTTCGATCTCGATCACTTTTTTACAGATATTCATAAATACCTGCGATACCTGGAGGAAGCCATTATCCTCACCTTGCGAGAGTATGAAATCTCAGCCGGACGAATCGAAGGACTGACCGGAGTGTGGCTTGATGCGCATGATTCAATGAAGGCTAGAAAGATCGCTGCACTCGGTGTAAAATGCAGCCGTTGGGTGACGATGCATGGTTTTGCTTTTAACGTAAATGCGGATCTGAATTATTTCAAAAATATTATTCCGTGTGGAATTACAGATAAGGCTGTGACTTCCATGCAGCTCGAACTCGGCTATGAACCCAATTTTCAGGAAGTAAAACAAATTCTGAAAGAAAAAATTTCTGAGGTATTCGAGATAACACTCATCTAAATCGCCACCAAACGTTTGGTTTTTAGGCCTTGTTCAGATTTCAATCTATGCGTTTTTAATTCGCCGTGAAGCACCATCAGACATGCCATAAATAGAGGGGTCAGTGGGATTCTGAACCGAACCAATGCTCCATAATTCGGAGATGTGAGTCCAATCATAAATGCAAACAAAATAGAAAATACGAGGCAATAAAGTAGTATTGGATGAGCAACTACAAAAGAGGAAACCTTACGCCATTTAATTCTAAAAAGCACGTACAAAGTGAAACCAAGCACGAACAAATTTTCCAGAGCGCTCAAAACCATAACAACATTGCGGCTGTCCCATAAATAAGGCCGGAATAGCCCAGCCAATGTCGCTTCCGGAAACTTACTCAGCGCTCCTCCAATCGTCGGTTCAAAATCACCAATATCAAAAGAGTTGCCTTCATAATAATCTTGCTTCAAATCATTCTGATTGATAGCGGCAGTATTTAAAGCATTCTTCACGCTGAATTTCCCTAAATTTTCGCCAAACGCTGTCAGACCCACATAACTACCGATGATGATCACGGAATAAACGAAAGGCAGTATCAATTTTCTCACGAGCTTGTTCCGGATTTTCCTGACGCGGTTATATATCATCCAGACCAGTGTACTTGGAAGCAAGATCACGATGACATATGCTTTAATGGAAACGACTACAAAACCAAAAACCAGCAGTTTCAACACATTCATTATCACCTGACCTTTTCGTTGAATGAGACTGTTGATGGCAACAATCAGATAACAAGTGGCCGCGAGTGTAAATGAATCCTTCATGATACCAGATCCCCAGAACAACACCGAGGGCATAAACAAAATGGCGAATGCAAGACTTCTGGCGTGCTGTGGAAACTGCGAATAAAACATACGAAACAATTGCCATAGCCCGCCATATGTAAAAATTGCAACAAGCACCGTAGCGATGAAGTAACTACCTCCTGAAAGCAATAAAAACGGAACAAGTATTTTCATCGTAAACCTTGTAGATCCTTCAGAAAACATATACATTAGGGGTTCGCCTGTATCTGAGTTGAAATAACTTTTGATCTCCTGAGAACCATTGCCAAAATAAACGGTGAAAAAATCTGAGGTGTCATGAAAAAACAGATTGCAAAAAGACAATGCACATTCGTAGAAACTAGTGGTATCTCCTTGTGTATAATAGAACACATAAATGCCGGCGAAGAATAATCCGCCAAGAACCTTTGCGAAAAGTCCCCAAAGAAAAAAACGATACTCCGGAAATTGAATGATCTTTCTCTTTCGAATAGCCGCAGCTGACAAAAAAACCACAATCAATAGAAGAACAATGGCGGGATACTCCCACATTTCGATAGGTACCTTTCCGAATATGAAGGTCTGAACGTACAAGCGATTCGTTTTAACAAGGCGAAGATACTTACCACATAGAGCGAATGACTCACACGTCAATCTTCTGACGTTAACGCATCATCTAAAATATCATCACCGTAATCTCGGATCAAATGATTTTCATGTTTGTAAACGGCAGACCAAAATAGCGCCGAAATCAATGCAGCAATTAAGAATGCACTACCAACTATCTGACATAAAATATCATTCCACCAGTCGCTCATATCAACAATTCTCAGAATTGCAAGTAATAATGCACTTGATAAAACACAACATAAAGTGTAGATCTGAATTGCAAGTAGCCTGGTCCTCTTCAATTCAAATCTTTTCAATAAGAACGGAATAATGTAAAATGAAAGCAAGAGGAATGGAGATGAAAAAAGACTACCAAATGCCAAAGACAACTCCAGGCTATCACGACTATTTCGCAGTATCATATAGTTCATATCACCCATGGTTATCGATGAATTGTTCTGTTCAAAACAGGTCAGCGAAATGATCCAGATAATCAAGGAACCAAGAATCACAGAAGTCAGCCAATGAAAAACAGTGATTAAATACCGATTTTTCATCTCAGAAATGTTTCATGAAGCGCTTATGACAATTTATCCGTCAAAATTCTCATCTCCATCATAGGAGAAATTTTTTCATATAAAATTCTATAGACAGCATCAGCGATCGGAATATCAGCTTTGAATTTTTTATTGATCTCATGAATTCCTCTTGCAGCATAATAACCTTCTGCAACCATGTTCATTTCAATCGTAGCCCACTTTACACTATAACCTTTGCCGACCATAGTGCCAAAAGTGCGGTTGCGTGAATACGGGGAATAGGCTGTTACAAGCAAGTCTCCCAGATAAGCGCTGCTTTTTACATCGCGGTGAATTTCATGAACGCTGTCAAGAAACTTTTCAATTTCGCGGATAGCAGAACTAATGAGTACCGCCTGAAAATTATCGCCATAACCAAGTCCATGACAAATACCGGAAGCAACGGCGTAGACATTTTTCAGGATTGCTGCCAATTCAGTACCGAACACATCTTCCGTTGTATTGGTTTTAATAAAACGGCAGGCAAGCATTTTTGCCATGATTTCAGCTTTGTCGATGTCGTGACAAGCGATGGTGAGATACGAAAGTTTTTCGAGCGCCACTTCCTCCGCATGACATGGGCCACAAACAAGGCCTATTTGTTCATAAGGCACATTGAGTTGTTTGTGAAAATAGCGGGCAGGTATCGAGTCAAACTCATTGATAATTCCCTTGATGGCCGAGAACAAAACTTTATCCTCAAGCCCTGTTGGTTTATACTGCTGAAAAGTGTCGTGCAAAAAAGCAGAAGGAATCGCAACCACGATGTAGTCGCTGTTATCAATGACTTCCTGGAGGTTATCGGTCACATTGAGTTTGTCTTTATCAAACTCAATGCTTTGGATGTAATGAGGATTGTGTCCGTAGTTGCGTATGTGTTCAATAGCGTCTTTACTGCGCATCCACCATTGCACTTTGTCCGTGTTGTTGCAAAGCAATTTCACTTGTGCTGTGGCCCACGAACCGCCGCCTAATACACCTACTCTTGGTTTTTCCATAAATAATGAGATGAGCAAATGTACAAACCACTACAAAGAAAAACGCCTTCATTGCTGAAGGCGTTCTCCTGGTTTCCATAATCTCAAAAATTTAGTCTATCAGAAGCTCAGTTGTCAAAAGGCTGTCTTTGTTTTGAATTTTGATCTGATACAATCCAGAAGCAAAATTCAATCGTTCAATCAAAATAGAATTGTAGCAGTTATTCCATGTGCTCACAACGCGACCGGTCATATCAATGAGAGTTACGTTGTTTGATCCTGCCGGCAGCTGCAACCATGCAGATTGACTCATCGGATTTGGATAAACTTTTACAGAAGCACTGTTCAATTCATGTAGTCCAACAACTGTAATGGTCTCGCTGGTTGATTCGCAACCATAAATGCTCGTCACAACTGCATAGTACAGACCTCCGCCAAACGTTGTAAGCCATTGGGCTGTTTCACCATCGATTGGTGATCCATTCAGATACCACTGATAAGAAGCGCCATCTGCGGCCTGAAGAATATTGCCAATCTCAATGACAGCCGTTGAAGGCAATTCATTCACGGTGATTACTAATTCATCAGTAACCGAGCAGAGGTTTTCGTTTGTTGCTGTTGCAATCAACGTGATGGTTTCAGTTGGCGTGAAATTCACATCGTTCAATACTCCATCAGACCAAATAACAGTTGCGTCACTTGATGCGTTTACCATAACAGCTTCGCCATCACACACGGACTGATCCATGCCTGCATCCACTGTTGGGTTTGAAAAGATATCAATTGTTGTTTCATGGGTTTCTTCACACAGAGGATTGCCTGTAGTAAGAACAAGATCGTATTGACTCACTTGTAAATTAGAAATAGTTGCCGTTGGTTCAATGGATACAAGTTCGTTGTTCAATGTCCAGTAGTATGACTCCACATAATCCTGAGTGGCGTCAAAAACCACATCACTTCCTTCGCAAACACCTGCATCGCCAATCATCGGAGTGAAAGAACTGCAATCAAAAATGGTGTGGAATGTTTCATTGGTAATGATAGCTGGATTAGAGTCGAAGAAGATATTTGCCTGATTCAAAAGCACAGTACCAGGAGCAACGTCTTCTCTTGCGAAGATTTCATAGATCACAAAACCATGTGATCCTTCTTCATCGTTTTCACTATCTGGAAGGTAAATATCATTGAAGATAAAGTCAATAGTTCCATCATCATGCAAACAAGCGGTGTAGCTATCCGAACCATAGAGTGGCTGGAAAGTGCTGAGGTCAAAAACTTGTGGGTCGACTTGATCCATGATCAAAATATCTTCTGCGGGTAAATTTCCTGTGTTCTGGAAACGCACACGGTATTGCATACGTTGTCCGGCAAGGATGAAGTGCGGTTCAGCATAACCAACAGGAGTTGGTGTAAGGTCATTTGGATCATAAGAGCAAGCAATAAAAGGAGTAGTCGTCCATGACTCATTATAAATTTCATCTCCATTGCTGTCTACCAGAACGAGGTTGAATTCAAAAGGATAAGTAGTTCCAATATTCGCAACACCTGGACCATCAATGTGGAAAGAGAAAAGGCCATCAGAACCGGCGGTGAAATCAGCAATATTCCATTGCGCAAAACCGGCGGCTACTTGATCAGGATCGTAAGTCAGATAAGAATCTGCCTCAGGAGTGAATGACGCGTCGCACGTCATGGTCAACGTTCCGTTGAGACTCACTGAACCGGTGTTATTGATAAATACACCACTTTCATATCCATCTGTGCAATGAATGATATCCCAGAATCCATCGTATGGACCAGCCACTAAAAATGTTTCACCACTTGCAGGAATGAGACCAAAAGCGACAGTCATATTCTCAGGAACATCGATGCTCACTGAGCTGCTGTTTGAGCTGATCCAGTTGGTACTTCCGTTTACAAGTTCGATGGTGAAAGTAGAAGATGGCAAAGACATGCTTACGACACCACTTGCATTAGAGAATATGGTTGCGCTCATTGCAGGAATGTACACCGGCCAGTTTGGAAGACCTGGTTCATTCGAAGTACGAATGCCATCACCATTCAAATCATGAAAGACAACAATGGAAGGATTGTATTGGCAACCTTGATCATAAACGGCGGCTGGCGCGTAGTTGTTTGCTTCCACATCAGTGCAGCCGTAACAATCAGCACCGAATGTGCAAGAACCATCATCAAATGGAGCGTCAATATCATAGTTGCAAGCCTCAGGATCGAGACAACCACCACCACAATCGAACGTAAGTCCGAAGGTGCCTTGCATGGATACAAAACCGCCGACACGAATAAAATAGGTTTCACCGTCCACAGCATCGAAGACTACCTGTGACTGAAAGCCGGTACCAGGGATATCGTCATTCTGACCAACGCAAGTGAAATTGCCACATGAGCCAGTGTACACTTTAAGATAAGTATCAAAATTAGTGAGTGAGTTAATGGTGCTAACAGTAACTGTACTGTTGAAAGATGCATTGTAGACATACCAGCGCTGACCACTAGTAGAAGGACCGCCGCAGACCATAGAACCAGATGTTGTATTGTCATTCGCCACACCTACGGTCATAGCGCTATAGAATCCGACTCCGCATTCTATTGTAGTAGGGTTACTGCAATTATCACCTTCACCCTCAAAATAACAACTGCCATCATCCATGGTAGCAGAAGCGTTGTAGTTCATTGCATCAGAATCCGTGCATCCCAGACAAGAGTAGTCACAACTGCCGTCATCTTGATTTGCTGCTGCATCGTAATTGCAAGCATCAAAATCATTACAGCCATAAACACAATCAAGAACAGTTATAAAAAACTCATCTGATCCAGTGCACCCATTTTCATCAGTGACTGTTAGGGTAAAAGATGCTGTCTCAGTCAGCTCGGCAAAAAAAGTGAGAGAATTTGGATTAAAGATTATTGCACTAGTTGATTCTGTCGACCAAACCACCGCAGGATTATCGCTTGACGGCATAAAGTAGGAATCACCAGTAATTGTTCCTACGCACATTTCTGTGTCTTCTAAAGCCATAACCAATAATTCCGCATAGCACGATCCATCATCCGTGATAGCATTAGCATCATAATTACATGCCAACGGATCCGTGCATCCACACGTAGCACTACAAGAGCAATATTCGCAAGTGCCGTTATCCTGTTCTGCGCTGCTATCATAATTGCATGCAGCAACATCCATACATCCGCTATTGCCATTCCATTCGTAGGTCAAACCGTTATCAGGAAAAGTGACTGGTGATGCGTTTGACATTCTACATGAATGAGTATTAAGAGTTCCAGCCACAGATGTAAGCCATGTATTCGCAGTAGTAACTTGTCTATTCGTAAAAACCGCGCCACTGCTACCGAATTTCAATCCGACTTGAGGAGCCGTGCCAATAGCAACGTCGCATGGTCCATACACAAAACGCATAGCGTTCTGACTTGTATACATGACCAATTGGAAGTTAAGCGTTTCAATTGAGCTGAATCTTCGGATATTTTTCCATTCAACGATAACTGTATCACCAAGAATCTGATAAGCAACATGTGAATCTGTGCCATTCTGCATATCCCAAGCCATAGGTGCAACGATTCCTAGGGCGCCATTGATCGTGCTGCTAATCGCAGTATAGTTTGTCGTAGCTGTCGGAGCACCAAAGGCCATCCAACCATTGGTATTTACGCGCATGGTTGTTTGAACAACTCCACCAAAAGTGATTGCGGGAATGGTAATGGTTGGAGAGATGTTATCATCAAAATTTCCGGAGAACAAAACCGTGGGATTACTCAGCGGCGTGTAGGTTCCGATGTACTGACCCGTGAATTCATAATCGGCGATTGGTTGTGCAGCTGCCGGAAGGACGAAGGCAAGCAATGCTAACAGCCAAAAGGTTTGTATCATTTTTTTCATGTTGCTAAAATATTTGGTATTGGGGTTATTTCCTATTTGTTGACCAAATGTGCGGCGACTTGTCCGCTGACTTTCAAAGAAATGAGTATCCGTGGCCTTTTACTTAGAATTCGTGAATTTCGGCAACATTCGACGCCAGATGGAGTGTTACAAGCGTTCCGGAATTGGATGGATTTGTGTCCTTCAAATCTTGTATGCTCACCGAAAAATCAGCCCCAGTCAGCTCTTTCAGAATATCCAATCGTTCCTGATTCATCTTGAGCGCGAGACTTTCATGTTTTTCCGATTTTTCGCGGGCCACGTGATGAAAGCCAACTCCATTGTCTTCGATCTCTATGGTATAGTATTTCCCGTGATCATGCACTTTGATTGCAATAATTCCACCTTCATTTTTAGGCAGAATGCCATGAATGAGGGCATTTTCAACATACGGTTGAAGCAACATGGGCGGAATGGAAAGGTCTAATGTACTCGTGCCATTTTCAACCAGAAAAGAATAATTCAATTTGTCGCCGAATCGAAGTTTTTCCAATTTCAGGTACAACTCTAAACGTTCGAGTTCATCGCTCAACTGAACCAGGCTGTGCCTGTTTGTTTCGAGATTCATACGGATGAGTTTAGAAAAATCCGAAAGAAATTCATTCGCTTCTTCTGCTTTGTTCGTATGGATAAAATGCTGAATCGAATTCAACGAGTTGAAGATGAAATGCGGATTCATGTTGGCATTTAACGCCTGCTGTCGGAGCTCACTCATTTTCGCGCGAATGACCAGCTTGCGTTTTTTTGACCGATAAAAAAGAGA
>JANOVT010000250.1:0-4685 GCA_031417525.1 Flavobacteriales bacterium
TCATTTCTTTCCGTTCTTTTTTTCTTGATAAAAAAAGAACCAAAAAAATCAAGGCTGTTGCGAAAATTCTTGAAATCCACGCCACTTCCGGGCGGCCAAACCCAATCCCTTCGGGACTCACTTCTTCAAAAATGACAATACAGTGAGCGTCATTCCGAATTATTCATGACTTTTTTGAAGCCGTTCGTCAAACATGGGTTTGTCTATCGCCCTTCAGTGTCGGGATTTCTACGAATTTTCTCAAAGGCCGTCCCCCAATACTCGCGGTGGGGTACATTCTGGATAATCATTATTGCGAATTATAGATATTTCTTGAATTGTGGGCTTGCCAGTGATTGATTTTTCGATGGCAAGTCTACGTTGTTACGCCTTGACGTTGATCTGAAAAACATTTTTTTGTCTTGTCAACGATAAAATTGTGTGTGTTATAATCTTATTGAGAATAGAATCCTCTATATTGTTCCATGAATAAATTTGCTCTTCTTTGCTGTCTGATGACAATAATGCTCTTAGCTTCTGGTCAGTCAACTACTTTTTTTAAATCGGGTATCGGTCTTATCGGCTTCAGTGAAATCGATTCAGTGCAAGTGTCAGATCGTGCCAACGTGAATGATGTCGGGCCTGCTTATTATGCTTCTCAATCATGGCCTGAAATGTCCGGATCCTCTGTATACGGCATGGTTGTTTGGCCGTGCCTTGCTGATTCTGCCGACTGGTACAAGGTCAATATGGTTTCCTATCTTTTGGATATCAGCACAGGTGATATTGTTGGCGATACCACTTATGTTTCATACGTCAAAAAATCGAAGCATGTCAATTTCCAGTCATGGAAGGATTACCTGAAAGGAAAATACATTTATGGCTTTCACATCAATACGCCGTTTTATCATCAACCTGTTTCGTCCGGTGCTTTTGCATGTGCACAACAGGATTGTCTTTATGTAAAAGAAGTCAACGATGAATGGATGTTGGTGAACACAATTCAAAACAGTGATTGCACTGAATTTGGTGAAAATTGTTTGTTTGATGCCTGGATCAAATGGTATGATGTTGATGGGAAAATTGTATTGAAGCTGTCACCGTTTTGATGATGGAATTTAATCATCTTTAGAGTGGAAAAAAATGAGAAGACTTCTTTCTTGAGTTTTTTAGGCTTCTCATTTAAAATTATAAACTTGTTATGATAGAGGCAGAAAATTTGAAGCCAAGAGAGATTCATCTTCTTGCATCGGTAGTATTTCTCTACATTTTTTTTCTTGCCGTTCGGGCCGGTTTAAGCATGCAATTATTTCCTGCAAAAAGGATGGAGTGTTGTGAGTTCTGAAAAGCAAAATTCAATACACGAATTTGATTTCTGAAGCATCCAATCTTTTAGTGTAAATCACATGGAGTGCACATCCTAAAACAAAAAAGGCCGGTGAATTAAACCGGCCATTTCAATTTTATTTCACTTCAATTATTCAACAATAAATCTCTCTGTAATGATTTCAATTCCCAATGTTAACTCAATGAGATAAAGCCCTGCGCCTAGTTTTTGGTTGAACTCAAAAGCGGTATTCAATGAACCATCAATTGCAAACTGACGCTGTTCTACTATTCTTCCCAATCCATCCAATACGCGAACTTGTACTACCTCAGCTGAAACATTGCTCAGATATAAATTCAGTGTTTCGCCATTGTTTGGATTTGGGTAAATGTTTGATTGAATGACCTGTCCGAGAGATCTGTCTGCATCGATCAATCCTTCATCTGAAGGTTGCATGCCGAATGATGCGGAAGTTCCATTCACGGCAATCATTTGCGGTGGGCCAAAGTTGCCGCTTCCATGACTGAAATTAGGACGAATGCGCACACGCCAATAGCCTGTATTTGCCATCGGATATGTAGGCGAAGGGAATGCCTGCAATAAGCTCATGTACGGTGTATTCGTAGTCGTTGTGGCAGTGAATGGCAGTCCTGTTGATGTTCCTGTGCAACTGGAATACGCAATGAATTCATATGTATAACTAACTGCGCCGCAAACGCTTTCTGCACCTGGAACAGCGGTACCAATGAGGTAAGAATTTCTCGTCAGAACAGCAGGACAACGTTGAGTTGATTTAACTTCTACCAGAGGATGCTGAATCATAGAAACGTTGGTGCAATTTGTTGATGAGGTATTGCCGAGTACTGTTATGGCTGGCTCCAATACACCCAATCCATTCTGCAAAACATAATTTGCATCCACACGAACGTTGTAGATTCCGCCATATCGCACTCCAAGCGAAGGAGTGGTCAAGGCGATCAATCCTGAACTAGTACCTGTAGTTGTTACTAGTGGAGCAGTTCCTCCGGTACCTGTGAAGTTGAATGTATACGAAGTTGCAGCTTTGTATAACGCTTTATAATTCACACACAACGAAAGACCACCTACAGGTACCACTGTGGCGCAACCACTTTGCATGAGTGAAGAAACACACACAGTGAATGTTCCTCCTGCATTGTTGTCGTGATTTCTGACACCAACCCAATAAATCTGACCGACAGTAAGGTTGCCATAATTTAGTATCTCTGCACCTCCAGGCGCACTATTCACATTCTCAACATCCAATTGAACTGCAGATGAATTCTGAAATTCAATCACCGCATTGAATCCACTTGGTTGTACTTTGATCTGCGCTCCGGTTGATACGGCGGTGAAACGATACCATACATCTCTTCCTGCGCCAGGAGCAACATTTGCAGGGTTTCCTTGTGCCGAAATGTCTGCATTGACTACCGTTCCGTTTGTGAGATAACAATTTGGATATTGCGTATTGCTGCTTATTGTATTTAATGCTTGAGCATTTGTCCAAACATCATTTGGTATTCCGCTGCAGCCTTCATCTGTGCTTCCATCACAGTCATCATCCACCAAATTACCACAAAGTTCTATCGATCCAGGATATGCATTTGCGAATGCATCATTGCAGTCTGCAACATATTGTGCACCTCCATGAACAGGTGGATAATATGGATAGAGCTGTGCAGGAATCGTGCAGCCACTGATACATCCGGTTTCAAAAACGTAAGAACCAAATCCATCGCCATCTTCATCTGCCCACCATTCTGTTGCCGGATTAATATCCGCGTTCGTATCACAACAATCCGTGTTGTCGGCAACTTTTCCGGCAACAGGTGCACAAGACAAAACAGGTGTGGAAGAAAGATCTCCGAATCCATCGCCATCTGCATCTGTGTAATAGGATGTGTAATTGTTGATTGTCAAAATCACCTGGTCTGTAACGACATCACAATTGCCATTTCCATTTCCGGTCAATGTTAATGTGACATTGGTTCCTAGATCTGCCAGGGCAGGTGTATAGGTTGGAGTCAGCGCATTCGCCCCGGCAGTAATACTACCCGCACCATTTTCTGACCAGGAATATGAACTTGTATTCAATACGCTCGAACCGTTATTTAGCAGATAAGCGTTAATGCCACAAGTTGTCATTGGAAGACCTGCGTCCACATCGGGTGCTGCCGTGATGGTCAATGTGACTGCTGAACTTGTCGCAGTTGATGTAATCAGACATGCAGCTGCGGAGGTCAGGACTACCGTCACCTGATCTCCATCTTGCAGAATGAACGATGAATAGGTATCGCTATTCGTTCCAACGTTCGATCCGTTTACTTTCCATTGATAGTATGGTATGGCGCCACCATTCACAGGAAGCGCAGTGAAATCAATCGTGTTCCCTTCGCATTCTGTTGTCGATGGTGAAGTGCTGATGCTTACGGATGGAGTTACATTATTCAAAACTGTCATCGTGATCACATTACTTGTTGCTGTGTTCGATGTAACGCAGGTTTCATTGCTCGTCAACTCTACACTTATCTCATCGCCATCATTTAATGAACCATTCGTATAGCTATTCGAATCAGTTCCAACATTTCCTCCATTCAATTTCCATTGGAATGAAGGTGCGGAGCCACCGAATTGTGTGGTCGCATTGAAAGTGACTGATGTCCCATCACAAACTATCGATCCTGTCAGAGCATTGATGTTTACTGTAGGTGTGCTGTTGCTCAACACAGTCATGATAATTGAATTACTCGTGACTAAAGTTGGAGAGGCACAAGGTGCATTGCTAGTCATTTCGCATGTCACCGTATCACCATTCGCTAATGTTGCATTTGAATAGGTTGTCAGATTCGATCCAACATTGCTGCCATTTAATTTCCATTGATATGAAGGTGTTGAGCCTCCATTCAAAGGCGTTGCAGTGAAGGTCACATTCACTCCGGAACAGATCACAAATCCTGGTGATGCAGCAATCGATACTGATGGTGTTGTTGACGGATTAACCGTGACAGCAAAATTTGCAGATGCCGTTCCATTTCCACAAGCATTTGTTCCATTCACTATTATATCGCCTGATACTGCTGATCCGGAGAAGTTCACAGTGATGCCTGCAGTATTCGTTCCTGTTGCAATGGTTGCTCCTGTAGGTGCAATCCAATTGTATCCGGTCGCATTTGTGATGGCACCCACACTGTAAGAAACTCCGTTCTGATTTTGACAAACACTTGAAGTTCCTGTGATAGAACCAGCAGCAACCGGAAGTGGATTAACAGTCAGAATTGATACTGTGGAAGTTTGTGCGGAACAAGAAGTCGTACCGACGATTACACGATACTGATAGTTGTTCATCGTCGTCTGAGCA
>JANOVT010000251.1:0-5919 GCA_031417525.1 Flavobacteriales bacterium
TAAGACTACAAGAAATGGCTATTTAGGAATGAAAACAAAACGATTATTTATAAAGACAACGCCAACACTATGACGAATTACCGAAAAAAGCGGACACAGATTTATGAAATCAAAAGTTTTCTGTTTTGCAGCGGTCTCAATTCGGTTTTGGCCAAGGGAGAACGACCACAACCCAAAAAACTTGCGAACTGACTTTGACTGCAATTCAATTTCGTGCGATACTCTGCGATAAAATGCATAAAGATTTTTTTTTCGAAAAATAGGAAAAAACGGAACACGAAATTAGGAACTGAAATTTCAGTTCTCAATTTCGTGTTCCGCTTTTGGAATATTTCTCAATTTCTGAAGGTTTTATGTTTTTGCATTTGAACAGAAATGAAAGAATAGTTATGTATTGCAAATGATTGCGGCCAAGGAACTTTGCGAAACTTTGCGCAAAACTTTGCAGCCCTTTGCGGTTAAAAAAATCAACAAAAAGCCCCGACGAATCCGGTTTTTTAAATATTCAATCACTTGTATTTTACACCTTCTCCTCAACCACACCGCCGTGTTTCGCCATCAAATTCACATAATCTTCGCTGTTGCCAACGATCATCTTTTGGAACTGACGGGCTCCTTATCCTGTCTGGAATTGGGATGACTTCAGAAATCACTTTCTTCCGATCAGTTTTTTTGTTTTAGACTAGTCAATTTGTTCGCCAATCGTTACCGGGCATAATTCTCCTCATAAACTCATCGAAAAGTGGCACTGTGAAAGCGGTCTCTCCATGGTTTGGACTATAGATCATTCCTTTTGTGATCAGTGCTGATCGGGCAGGGGCAAGGCCAGTAACCGGTCTGTTCAAAACCTGGGCAATATCTCCGGATTTATGTGGACCAGCTCCCAATTCTGACATAGCACGGAGATACACTTTTTCAATCGGTGTCAATCGATCAAATCTTACGCGAAAGAAACTTTCATCCAGAGAGGCCAGTGTAATTACAGTTGCGCTTTTCACATCTTCAACGCTGATCGGTGATAGTTGCGCAACATCCCAACATTGCTTACCCCATTCCTGAATAAAGTATGGATAACCTTGGGTACTTTCAAAAATGAGTGCAATTGCGTTCGGGTCATACTCAACGCCTTCCTGCCTTGCCGGAACAACGAGCGCCTGGCTTGCAGATTCAAAATTAAGTGGGCCGACTTCTGTAAAATCAAATAGACGCTCAGCATAGGATTTAGCTTCACCCATTTTTCCGCGTAACTGGGGAAGTCCGGCACCTACGAGAGTAACAGGTAGCTGGCGTTGTGAAGTTCTGTGCAGAGAAGTAATCAATGCAGCAAGTTGGTCTTCTTCCACGTATTGCAACTCGTCTATAAATAATACCAAGGCCGTTTCCGCAGCCTTTGCTGCTTCTCCAGCCGCCTGTAACAATGCTGTAAGATCGGTTTCAAGGTCTCCATTATCTGCTAACCCTGGTTCTGGCTCCTGGTCAAATCCTACTTCAATGTCCAAATATTTTATCTTGAGTGCTTTGGCAAAACCGCTTAAAGCTTTCAATGCCCGTTGCGCCAAATCTCTGGCCTTTTCTGATCTGGACAATTTGAGGAGGGCTGTTCGTAGTGCCGGAGCAAGAATAGCAGGCAGCGATCTGGATTCTGGCGCCTCAATTCGAATAGTTTGTATTCCTTTAGCCGTGGCGTCATCCATAATCCGGTCAAGCAAAACTGTCTTACCTACTCCTCGAAGTCCAATGAGCAAAACGCTTTTCGCACTTCTACCGGCTTTTATTCGCTCCAATCCAATTCCAGTGTTTCTGAGAAGTTCATCCCGACCGGATAATGCGGGTGGAGGAGTACCTGCACCGGGTGAATAGGGATTGTATATCGGATCCATTTATAAGGAGTTTATTGAGTTTACAAAAAAACGATAAACTCGCTAAACTTCCTATAATTCGTTCGAAACTTTTCTAATGTATTGTTTATCATGTCCGTGGAAAATTTTCGGAAGGATGAAGGGATTATCAGAATTGGGGCAGATGGTTTAATTTAGGTTTTGTGAGACATGATGCAATTTGGGAATTATTTCTCACATTTTCCATAAAACCTGTCATCCTGCCACTTGGATGGATTGTTTTTTATGTATTCTGAGATGCGGAAGTAGGCGTTGGTGTCGCGGATGATGATTTCATAAAAATTGCGTTGCCAGATGGGGGATGGGGTGCGGCGCGGCGTAGTGTGGGGTGTTGGCATGCGGAATTATTTGGGATGGAACATTGGATTTAACATCCGGATCGGGGAGCGTAGGGGCAGAAAATTTTCTGCCACTACCACCCGAATCATCGTTCGGACCATGCGGACCACCCACACCCCCATCCGAACCACCCGTGACACCCGCGCCGCCCACAACGCCCGAACCACCGCCATCGTTCAAATACCATTTCGTCACGCCAATTTTGTATCCACGCACAACCGAACTGATGGAACGCGGAATTACCTTTTGAAATTCGTGTCGCGCATTTTCGTTTGTTGTAAAATCATTTCCTGATTTCAATTGAAGAATGCCATGCATGTGGTTGGGCATGATGACAAATTCATGCAATGCTACATGCGGATAATGTGCGGGAATCTCTTGCCAACATCGGTGTGCGGCTTGCCCTAAAGGCGTTAAATCCATTTTGCCATTCGTGACTTTCCCGAATGTATGTCGCATCCGGTGAGTGCAAATGGTGATGAAAAAGAATCCATCTTTTGCATAGTCAAAACCTTGCAAACGAATGGATTTTCGATGATGTTTGTTGGGATCGTAGGTCATCGGTTAGTAATGCGGCAAAATTATCCGCGACCGATGGGGGATGGGTTGGGTTGTTATGTGGATATGGAATGTCGGGGGGTGTTGTTATGCCATATTATGTGGTTTCGTATGCACAACCATCATTTATCAGTCCACGCTGTAGGGGCACAAAATTTTGTGCCCTCTCCGCGAGCGAAGCGAATCCAAAGGGCAGAAAATTTTCTGCCCTTACCGCAAATTATTGTCGGCGATAATGTGGTCGTTTGGGACCACGTTTTTACGCAACAAAAAACCCGGACGAATCCGGGTTTTTAAATATACATATGCGATTTTTTGTGGGGTGGGGCAGAAAATTTTCTGCCCCTACCGCATTGAATTTAAATCAATGTTATGGTGTTACACCTTCTCCTCAACCACACCACCGCGTTTCGCCATCAAATTCACATAATCTTCGCTGTTGCCAACGATCATCTTTTGGAACTGACGGGCTCCTGATCCGGCTGGGATCGGGTGACCTACGATAACGTTTTCTTTCAATCCGATCAGGTAATCTGTTTTACCCTGTACAGCAGCTTCATTCAACACTTTCGTGGTTTCCTGGAACGATGCCGCAGAAATCCATGAGTCTGTCTGAAGTGATGCGCGTGTAATACCCTGAAGCATCGGACGAGCTGTTGCAGTGATTGCATCACGTGCTTCAATCTCTTTTTTATCCTTACGCTTCAACTGTGAGTTTTCATCACGAAGGCTTCTTACACTGATGATCTGACCACCCAGGTAACGATCGCTTTCTCCCGGATCAACGATGACCATTTTGTCAAACAGCAATTCGTTTTCTTCCAAGAATTCAGCTTTGTCTACGCTGGTTCCTTCCAGGAATCGTGTATCTCCTGCATCGGTGATTTCAACTTTACGCATCATCTGGCGAACGATCACCTCGAAGTGCTTGTCGTTGATTTTCACACCCTGCAGACGGTATACTTCCTGAATTTCATTTACCAGGTATTCCTGCACTGCTGTTGGTCCTTCAATATCGAGGATATCTCCAGGAGAGATTGCTCCATCAGAAAGCTGCATACCAGCGCGAACGAAGTCACCATCCTGCACAAGAATGTGTTTGGACAGTGGAATGAGGTATTTTTTCTCTTCACCGGTACGTGCTTTTACAGCTACTTCACGGTTACCACGCTTGATTTTACCGTACTCAACGATACCGTCGATTTCAGTAACAACTGCAGGGTTGGAAGGATTACGTGCCTCGAACAACTCCGTTACTCGTGGAAGACCACCGGTGATATCGCTTGTCTTACCAGACATACGAGGGATCTTCACGAGGATCGTTCCTTTCTTCACTTTGTTGCCATCTTCCACGTTTAAGTGGGCGCCAACCGGAAGTGAATACACTTTCACTACTTCTTTATTGCGGACGATTTCAATCGCCGGGTTCTTCTTTTTATCCTTTGTTTCAATGATGATTTTCTCAGAGAATCCGGTCTGCTCATCCAACTCTGTTTTGAAAGTGATACTTTCTTCTACAGCGTCGAATTTGATTGTTCCATCTTCTTCTGTGATGATCACACTGTTGTATGGATCCCACTCACAAATGAGTTCACCTTTCTTCACCGATTTACCCGGTTTCACAAAGAGGGTAGCACCATAAGGAATGTTACCGCTGGTCAATACCACACCGGTTTTTTCATCATTGATTTTCATTTCAGATGAACGTGATACAACGATGGTTTTTAATTCGCCATTGTCGCCCATGTATTCAACTGAACGGAGTTCTTCGATTTCAACAACACCTGCGTATTTCGCGCGGATATCGGTTTCCATCGCTCCACCACCCGCAGCTCCACCCGTGTGGAAGGTACGAAGGGTAAGCTGTGTTCCTGGTTCACCGATCGACTGTGCTGCAATAACACCTGCTGCAAGTCCCATCTGAACTTGTTTCGCAGTAGCAAGGTCACGTCCGTAGCATTTCGCACATACTCCACGCTTGCTTTCGCAGGTGAGGACAGAGCGAATTTCCACTTCTTCGATACCAGCCGCTTGTATTGCATCAGCAACATCTTCGGTGATCTGCTCGCCTGTTTCAACCAGCAATTCACCTGTTTCCGGATGAAGTACATCGTGAACAGAAGTACGACCAACGATACGATCTTCAAGTGTTTCAACAATCTCATCTGCTTTCTTCAATGCAGAAGCTACGATACCGCGAAGAGTACCACAATCTGTCTCATTGATGATCACATCCTGCGCAACGTCAACGAGACGTCGTGTGAGGTAACCGGCATCCGCAGTTTTCAAAGCGGTATCGGCAAGACCTTTACGTGCACCGTGGGTAGAGATGAAGTACTCAAGGATCGAAAGTCCTTCTTTAAAGTTCGCAAGGATCGGGTTTTCGATAATGTCCTGGCCACCCATTGCAGCATTCTTCTGCGGTTTAGCCATCAGACCTCTCATACCTGCGAGCTGACGAATCTGTTCTTTAGATCCACGAGCTCCGGAGTCAAACATCATATAGATACTATTGAATCCTTCCTGGTCACTCTTAATACGATCCATGAGGATGTTCGTCAACTTCGAGTTGGTGTTCGTCCAGATGTCAATGACCTGGTTGTAACGCTCGTTGTTGGTGATCAATCCCATGTTATAGCTATCAAATACTTCTTGTACTTTGATACCGGCATCAGCTACCAATTTATCTTTTTCCGGTGGAATGATAACGTCGGTGAGTTTGAACGACAAACCACCTTTGAAAGCCCAGTAGTAACCAAGGTCTTTCATGTCATCGTGGAAGCGCGCTGTGCGTGCAATTCCAACGTGTTTCAAAATGTCTCCGATGATATCACGAAGTGCTTTTTTCGTCAGAATCTGATTGATGAAACCAACTTCTTTCGGCACAACACGGTTGAAGACAACGCGTCCGCAAGTAGTGTCAATGATCGTAGAATTACCTGCAACGTCTGTCCAACGAACTTTGATGGCAGCGTGAAGATCCAATTGTCCTTCGTTGAAGGCAATCGTTACTTCTTCTTCTGAATAATATGTTTTGTTTTCTCCAAGAGCAGGGTGCTCGGGAGTGCCTTTACGCAATTTTGTAATATAATAAAGACCCAATACCATGTCCTGAGATGGTACC
>JANOVT010000252.1:0-9524 GCA_031417525.1 Flavobacteriales bacterium
CTCTCCGAATCTCGGCTACTCGGCGAATCTCAGCGAGAAACTTTATGCTTCTTTATAATCACTCGCTTCGATCGTATATGAAATTCTTTCGCGCCGAGATTCGCCGAAGAGCCGAGATTCGGAGAGTTTATTAAGTAGGAATTAATCGGATATATTATATGATTTTCAAATAACTACTTTTTGCAATAATCCCATTTCAGTAGAAGTTTTGCCTCAAAAGATTTCCCATGAACAGAACAGAATATGATAACTTGACAAGAGCGATTGTAGCATGTGCAATTGAAGTACACCGAAATCTTGGTCCCGGATTATTGGAATCTGCTTATCAGGAATGTTTGATTTACGAACTCCAGACAAAGGGATTTGATATTCTAAGTCAATATGAGCAACCACTCGTCTACAAAACTCAGCCTAAACTAAAAGCTTACTACATAGATATTCTGGTTGAGAATCTAGTTGTGTTAGAAATCAAATCCGTGGAGGCAACTTTGCCTGTTCATGCCTCTCAAATTCTGACATATATGAAACTTGGCAATTACAAAGTTGGACTTCTTTTGAACTTCAATGTCAAGCTTATGAAAGACGGAATTCAACGCTTCGTGAATAATTTCTAATCTGCTTTCAAACTCTCCGAATCTCGGCTCCTCGGCGAATCTCGGCGAGAAATATCATGCTTCAATTGAATTCTCGCTTCGCTCGTCCATTAAAATCTTTCGCGCCGAGATTCGCCAAGGAGCCGAGATTCGGAGAGAAGAGCAGATCCGATAGCTATCGGATGAAAATAATGCTTGATTGAAGATGTTGTGTATTGTTACTCTATCCCTTCTTTGATATCAATGCATCCACTGAAAATTTCCCTCCACCTGTGAGTATCAATGAAAAATAGGAGACAGAATATAAAATAGGCAATTCCATTTTTTTGAATCCATCATCGAGATGGACAACAAAAATGATGACGAGCATGGTAATGAATAATGGAATGGCTGCAAGTCGTGTAGTAAGGCCTATTATGAGCAAAATTGAACATAAAAATTCTGCGAAGACTGTCAGTGCCAGAGATGCTGTTTGACCTAAACCAATAGGATCGGCAAATTCGATTGGTTCATCCCCGAATAATTTTATGCATTTCCCATAACCATGAGATACCATGCAAAGGCCGACTGACAAGCGCATGGCAAGAATAATGAAGTTGATACTTGCCGAATAGTCGCCCGGATAAAGAATCTTTTTTAGCATTGAACAAAATTAGTTGCAATTGCGATACTGAAAACGCACAGATATAAAGTAGAATCGAAATTTCAGAGTAGAAATTATCACGTCCGCAGAATGTCAAATTTCTTTTCATAGAATGCAATTGACCGGATATGCGAAAATAAAAGTGATGTTGTACAACGAGAAAGAGCAGAATGATGATAATGACCGGGAAATTTGAAGTGCACTTAAGAGCTCAAAATTTCCCTGAGTATAAAACACAATAACCCCGGTCTGTTCAACATCCTTGTTTAAATAAGATCTACATCGTCACTGAAAAGCCATATTCATTAAATGTGTGAATTATGTAGAAAATTCCGAAAAAAGTAGTAAAATATTCTAAATTGGTCTGTGGAGTTTTGCCGAAATGACTGAAAGCCACAACCACCTTGACCTCAAAGAAAAACTGATTAAAGCCAATCATTTGTATGCTTTTATCAGCCAGATTAATCAGAAAATTGTTCGTATTAAAGATGAATCGGTGTTATTTAGTAATGCCTGTTCCATCGCCATTGAATTCGGAAAATTTAAAATCGCCTGGATTGGACTTTTTGATGACAGCCGTCAAAAAATAACGTTGGTAGCACAATCCGGAGTTGACCTTGCCTTTATTGATCGTTTTGGTCACACCAAGTTTCTATTCACTTATTTGCAGGATTATGTAGTCCGTTCGAGTGAATCGTACATCTGCAATGATGTTGCGGATACGGTTGAACTTAAACGATGGCATCGTCTCGCAAAATCATACGGCATTGTTTCCTGCATGATACTTCCTATCAAAAAAAAAGACGTAATCATCGGAACATTTAACCTGTATTCGAAGGAACTTAATTTTGCCGGACCCGAAGAGATTAAATTACTTCAAGAGGCTGCGGGAGATATTTCCTTTGCAATTGATTTATTTGAAAAAGAAAAACAAATTAAACAAGCTCAAGAGGAAAAGGAATTCGACAAACGAAATATTGCAGCTCTAATCAACAATACAAAGGACATGATGTGGAGTATTGATTCCAATTTTCTTCTCATCACCTTCAACAATCCATTCAACGAGTTTGTAAAGTCTTCAACCGGTAAAGAATTGGAAGTTGGTCGGTACATACCGGGAACAGACATGTCTTCCGAACAAGCCATACGATATAAAAATTATTATGACCGTGCACTCCGCGGTGAAACTTATAAAGTGACTGAGTATGACTCGAATCCAGTTGAGATGTGGTCTGAAATGTCGTTTAATCCCATCAGAGAAGGCATAAAGGTGATTGGCGTTGCGTGTCATTCTCATGATATTACTTCTATAGTTATTGCTCAGAAACAAATTCAAAAGAATGAAGCTTTCAAGCGCGCAATCCTCGATTCACTCAATTCACAAGTTGCCGTAGTTGACGATTCAGGGATCATAATTGCCGTGAATGCGTTGTGGACAAAAATCTCTAAAACCAGTGGAGACGAATTATTCGTTCAGGCGACAATTGGCAATAACTATTTCGATATCTGCGAAGAATCAGCCCTGGAAGGAAACGCAGATGCAGCCATGGCACTTGCCGGAATGAAGGATGTACTTAAAAGAAATAGTGCCGAATTCTACTTTGAATATCCTTGCCATAAAACCGGTGCGAGAAATTGGTTCGGATTTCGTGTCTTAAAATTTGAGGGTGATGAACCCCTGATTGTTGTAACCCATCAGGATATTACTGAACGCAAAAATGCAGTTGAAAATCATCATAGGAGTGAACTTCAGTTTCGTGAACTCTTTGAAAATTCGCCAGTGACTTTGACTGTATATGATCTGACAACGGATAAATTCACTAAATGCAATGAGAGCGCCGTTGAATTGCTGGGATATTCTGAAAATGAACTTCAACAATTGGGGCCCATTGGAATAAGTCCTGCTTTACAGGCAGACGGAGAAACTTCTGTGGAAAAAGCCAATGCGTATATTGAAAAAACCAAAGCAGGTGAACAACCAGGATTCGAATGGATCTATTTGAATAAAGTTGGTGAAGAAGTTATTTGCTATATCAGACTTGCCTTGCTTGAAAATGAAAGTGGTCCTTACATACTCGCAAATTCAATTGATATCACGGAGCAGAAAAGAGCAGAAAAGCAGCTCGCTCATACTCTACTTGAACTTGAAAATCGAGTGGATACCAGAACCGCAGACCTCGCGAACAAGAACAAGAACATTACAGAAAGTATCAACTATGCCAAACGCATTCAAACAGGACTGCTCACGAATAAATCACAATTGACTGAACTATTTCCTGAGTCATTCATTATTTCACAACCAAGAGATATTGTCAGTGGCGATTTTTTCTGGTGCTACAAAAATCGTAGCCTAAAATTTATTGTGTTGGCTGATTGCACAGGTCACGGTGTACCAGGCGCTCTGATGTCTATTATAGCAAATAATCTTTTGAACAGAATCGTTGTGGAAGAGCGGGTGGAAAATCCTACAGAAATAATGGAACTATTAGATCAACGGCTCAAATCTGCGTTGACCGCAGAACAAACTGAAATCAACGATGGAATGGATATTTCAATCTGTGTAATAGACACTTCATTCAACGAGTTATACATTGCAGGAGCTTTTCAACCTCTGTTCTTAACAGATCAAAAAGGTGAAATATTCGAATGTAAAGCAAGTAGAAATGGCATTGGCGGAAGTGCATTTGGTCAAGAAAAGACTTTTGAGACCACACGATTTCCGATACGTTCTATGCAACGAATCTATCTGAGCACAGATGGCTACTACTCACAATTCGGTGGCCCAAAAAATAAAAAGTACTTAAAATCGCGATTCAAAAGGAGATTGCAAAACATTCAATCACACTCAATGGTCGAACAAAAAGCTATGCTCTTTCAAGAGCTGGATTCCTGGACAGGAGAGAATGAACAAGTCGATGATGTGCTTGTCATTGGTATTGAATTGTAAACATGTCATGAGAATGAGAATGACAATGAGGAGAGGGTGTTTCTGAGTGGATTTTTAACACCCAACTATACGCAGCTAGAATCAGGCTCTTCGATTCTGTTCATCGGCACATTTCAGAACGAAATATGTCGCTTCAAATAAGTACACTATACATCAGCAATCATATTTTTTTTGGACTAATGTGTTAATCCACATATTCATGAAACCACCACATGGCAGGCAAGGGCTCAGAGGAATTTCACACAAAGATCACAAAAATTGATGTCTTCATTTAATATCATAGTCAACTCAATTTCACATTGAATGGCTTCTTACGTGCTTGAAATTCGTGTGGAAAAGTCAATGACTTGAGTGAAGGGGTGAAATATAACGAGATAGTGAGTTGAGAGCTTCGTGTTCCTTCGTGTGAAATTCCTTTGAGCCCTTGCCTGCCACTCGTATGTGGTGGTTTCAAGCCTTTGCAAGCCAAAACACAAATCCCAAATATTTTATACCGTTGAGAAACAAAGAGGCGTCTTGTTATGCAGAGAATAATCAGAACAGAAGTCAAGCAAAACATAGCTGCCACAATTTATGTGTAAAATCGATAAATGATTCTTAACTGAAAAATTGCTCCGTCATTGAACCACTGATTCAATCGTGTGCGATTATCACCAAATTTGAAAGCCATGAATCCCCAGTCGATTCTTTCATTGGTATCATACACAGTAAATCGTCGGGCAATAGAGTACCCGGCGCGGGCCTGCACAAGTATGCCCTTCGCAGCTTCGAGTTGGAAGTAGCCGAAAATTTCATTCGTCGATTTGTTCCAATAAGAAGTAGATGATTCGCCGAACTGCTGATGTAAATGAAACGATTTTACAAACGAAACAAAACTTCCTCCGATTCGGAATTTTGGTGTGAAGCTATAGTTCATATCCACGGAAGCCGGTAACAAAACATTTGTTTCGAATTTTGAATTGGGACTTTTATAATACATTCCAAGGAAAGGCACAAAAAATGGTCCGAACAACTCCCCGTTGTAATAACCCCCGAATTGCCAGGTGAGGTGCACCGATTTCCTGTATTTCAACAAAATAGAGCCACCGACCTGAACATCCCTTTCTTCAACTTTTTTCAGGTCACTGCTCAATTTGGGCATGATCAAAAAAGTTGATTTCCAGCGATCATTGTGAATGATGTTGATGCCGGCCTTCAACGATACACCATGCACAGAAGTGTATTCAGTGCTTCGTTCACTCACTCTGGCGTATAAATTTTCATACAAAAACCCGGTAATGATTGCGAGACTATCGTTCAGCTTGATCGGTAATGTAATGTCCGCAACATTCTCCTGAACGCGCGTAGAAGTTGCGCTACTATCAAATTTATTCTCCGGTGTGATGGAAGAAGTGATGCGGGCAATATCCACATACTTCTGAGCCCGCAGAGATGGGCTCACTGAAAAAATAATTATCCAAATCAATAAGTGATAGGCAGAAGATGGCATAAAAGGTATTCAATCCCAAATGTAAGTAATCCTTCTAAATCGCGGACTGTTTGAGGTTTCACAAACTAGAATTCAACCAAAAACTGCATCCAGATATGGAGCGTGGTTTATCGTTCCCATATCAGAGTGGACAGCAAACCTGTTCTTCATCAACAGTAACTCCGGCAAATCTTCTTTGTTATTGCTTTAATCTTACGCTATGGACAACCAAGTCTACAATCATGTAAAAAAAACGTCGGCCAGTTGTAACTTCATGGCTTGAAAACGGTGAATCTTGCCACCCGATAGTCACATCATGAAAGTCAGAATTTACTCCAGAAAAATAGGTTGGTTATTGAAAGAAACGTTTCGACAATTCATTGCAGACAGAGGCATGAAGCTGAGCGCCGCTTTGTCGTACTACACCATTTTTTCATTGCCTCCACTTTTGATCATTGTCATTGGTGTCTGCGGAGTCTTCTTTGGAGAGGAGGCTGTTCGGGGTGAAATATTTGGTCAGATCAATGGTTTCATAGGCAATGCAGCAGCTCTACAAGTGCAGGAAACCATTAAAAACGTATGGCTGAGCAACAACGATTCATTTGTGACTGTTGTTGGACTCGTCATACTTTTCATAGGTGCTTCAGGCGTCTTCAGTGAGATACAAGACTCCATTAATTTTATCTGGAGCATTGACGCAAAGCCAAAAAGAGGCGTAGTAAAATTCATTAAAAATCGATTGATGTCATTTTCTATGATTGGCGCTGCTGGCTTCTTACTCCTCGTTGGACTGTTGGTCAATTCAATTTTTGACCTGCTTTACACACGACTGGCTATTCGATTTCCCAAGGACGCCATTTTACTTTTCTACGTTCTGAATATTCTGATGGTCTTTATCATCATAACACTCTTGTTTATGCTCATCTTCAAAACACTTCCAGATGGTAAAATTGTATTAAAGGATTGTTTTATTGGGGCTGCCTTTACTGCTGTTCTTTTTATGGGCGGCAAATTCGCCATTAGTGCTTATTTGGGTAGTTCCGCTATTGCCACATCTTATGGCGCTGCCGGTTCTGTTGTGTTGATATTGGTTTGGGTCTATTATTCTGCGATCATACTTTATTTCGGCGCGGAATTCACTAAAGTATATGCCAATGCCCATGGGGATAAGATTGTGCCCAATGCTTATTCAGTTCTGATTGTAAAACAGAATGTTGAAATTGAAATGGACGGCAGTCGTCATGTAAAAGAAGTCTGAAGTTTTATTAATCTCACATTCCTTTTAAACTTGTTCTGAAAAACCTTTTTGGATGTTTAGAATGGGCATCTCATAGTGTAGAATAGAAGTCGTATGCAACGAATTCTTATCTTTACTACTCTTGTCATACAGAACACTGTTAAAACATTCTCGCCATGCCTGGTCCATTTCATGCAGAAAATCCGATTCCTGTCCATTCACTGGATGGAACGAACTTTCCTGTTTGTGTCAGAGAAATTGAGCATAAAAATCCGTACGATTATACACGAGTTCACCGTCATGATTACTTCGAGATATTATTTTTCAAAAGTGGTGGTGGCAATCAACTCATCGACTTCATTGAATATCCGGTTAAGCCAAACAGTGCTTACATCGTTTTTCCAAGACAAGTACATTTACTCAATCGTGGCAAAGACGCCGTCGGACTGCTAATTCAATTTCCGGAAGAAGCGATCTATTCGGTGAGCTTAAGGAGTTTATTGCGACAAATTTCATTTGGTGAAAATCCTGCTGTGATTTTTGAAGAACAATCTGAACGCGTAATTCTATTTCATGAGATGCTTACAACTATCGATAAATCGATTGAAAAAAGCTCAACATTTTCTCGCGAAATAAGTATTCATTATTTACAGGCAATGCTTCTCCAACTATTGGAAAATTTCCAGTTTTCACATGATAAGTCATCAGCGGACGAGCGAGCAATTTTGATCGCCTTCCAACACTTGCTCGATGAAAAGTACATGCATGAACACTTAGTTCATCATTATGCGAATGAACTCCATATCACGGAAAAAAAACTATCGGGTATTACCAAAAAACATCTTGGCTCTAGTCCGTTGCAGGTGATTCACAACCGCCTTCTGCTTGAGGCAAAAAGATTGTTGATTTTTGAAAATGTTCCACTGAAAGAAATTGCATTCACCCTTGGATTCGACAGTCCAGCCAGCTTTAGTCACTTTATCCGAAAAAAAACCGGGCAAACGCCCTCAGAACTTTCTTCCAACCTGGTTGAGATTCACAAGTAATTGACCTGAATTCGTAAGTCCATTACGGAGTGATCAGCGCACCTTTGTATGGTAGATTCATATTTCTGCAAACTATAAATCACATCACCATGAAAAAGACGCTCTCCTCACTAATGTTAGTTGCTGTGTTCCACATCGGAATGAATGCACAATGGAACCTTTCAAGGTTCGATCACTTCAATACATTTACTCATATTTCCTTACCAGCAACCAACATTGCCTATGCCATAGGAAATGAGCCGATGGCAGGCCAAAGTTTTCTCTTAAAAACAACTGACAATGGAATCACCTGGGATTCTCTGGCTCTGAATCCATCGATTGATGTGTTTAATGTCTATGACTTGCAATTTCGAACCAGTCAGCATGGATTTATTTCCGGATATCAAAACCAACATCCATATCTGATCACATCACAGGACGGCGGATTAACCTGGAATAACATTACGCCCGATGTCAACTCTGTTAACCCATTACTTGCTGTTCATTTTGTCAATGAAGAACTCGGTTTTGCAGCGAGTTATAATCATATCTATCGAACAGACGATGGCGGAATGACATGGTCGGATACTTTCGTTGATTTTGACTTCACAGACATTTCATTTTACAATCAGAATGTTGGCTTCTACTCTGGCTATAATCAATTGACATTAGAAGCTTCATTGATGAGAACAACGGATGGAGGGCTTTCCTGGGATGAAGTTTTAAGTGATCCGGATCCGAATCTGTTCGTCAATCAATTCAGTACAATTGACATTGTCGATGCCAATACGATATATACGCATCTAGAATTTACTGGTAAACTTTATCGCTCATTGGACGGTGGTGAAACATGGAATATGTTTGAAACACCCATTGAATTTACCGGTATCACAGATTTTGATTTCACAAGTGCATCTAAAGGCCATATTGTCAATTACGAAGGACAAATCTGGTCAACACAGGATGGTGGTATCAACTGGACGATGGAGTATGCAACTGAAACTGGATTCTACGGCCCGTTTGTGTATCTCTATGATTTAGCCATCTCTGGCTCAGCCGGATTTGTTGTTGGAAGTAATGGACTCATCAAACGATATACTGAAGGATTGGTCAACAGCGTAGACAATACTTCAACACACTCTTTTGAAGTTTATCCTAATCCAATGCATCATGCAGATGAGCTAACCATTCAACTACCAAAAGAACTGAATGCATCCTCAATCACTTTGTTGAATGGCTATGGTCAGGTCATTTATTCGCAAGGAATCAATCAAAGTGGAGATCGCCTCACTTTGCCATCTTTGAATCTACCATCCGGACTTTACTTCATTCAACTGAACTCATCGGAAGGCTCCATTGAAAAGCGATTGGTTGTGATAAACTGAGCAATCAAGCCGCCTCACTAACTCCAAATATTTCGGGCAAAGAATCGCTAAAGATTCTTTGTCCGATTTTTTTTTGATACGAACGATTGAGACCGCTGCAAAACAGAAAACTTTTGATTTCATAAATCTGTGTCCGCTTTTTTCGGTAATTCGTCATAGTGTTGGCGTTGTCTTTATAAATAATCGTTTTGTTTTCATTCCTAAATAGCCATTTCTTGTAGTCTTA
>JANOVT010000253.1:0-3357 GCA_031417525.1 Flavobacteriales bacterium
AGCATCTAAGCGCGAAACTCGCCTCAAGATGAGGCTTCATTGAGAGTCGTCGAAGACTACGACGTTGATAGGCTACAGGTGTAAAGGCAGCAATGTCAAAGCCAAGTAGTACTAATTACTCGAAAGCTTATATTATTTAAAACTCTATCAGTATATCACTTTTTTTGGTGACTATTGCGTTGGGGTCCACCTCTTCCCATTCCGAACAGAGAAGTTAAGCCCAACTGCGCAGATGGTACTACGGTAACTCGTGGGAGAGTATGTCGTCGCCAGTTTTCGAAAGCCCTGTACCATTGGTACGGGGCTTTTGTTTTTGGTCATTTTCCATTTTTCCCAAGATTCAACAGCTAATTACATGTTCGCTGGATTTTCTTCTTGTGTTTACATTTTCTCCAACTCTCCAATTTTCTCTCCAATCGGAAGAATTCAAAGAAAGCCTCCGCTATTTTTGATGAAGTTAAAACCCTGGTCTCTATTTTTTAATTCCAGATAATTATGAAACTATTTCGTTTTTTTATCTTCCTTAATCTGTTCGTTGCAACGGGTTGTAGGGTGGAATTGCAAGATCTCTGCTCCGCCAGAAATCCAAATTCTTCGACAATACTGAAAACCCATGGGTATTTTTATCATGAATGGGAATCTCAGGATAAGCTGGATATCCTCTTTTTAAATTCAAATGGTATTATGTCAGCGTCATTTTTTGTAGAAACACCCGATACATCGATCCTCTATCAAAAATTATTTGACGATGGTTTTTATGACGGCGATGATGGACATGCACTGGAATGGGGCATTTTCCACATTGTCAATAATTCCATTTTCATGGAAAAGTGGTATCCATCCAATCGACTGGTGCCTGGAATAAATGAGGGTGAAATTTTGAATGACTCAACTTTCGTTTTTACATTTTTCTATGATTGCGACCATTCCGATTTTCATCTTCAGAATGAAATTTGGCATTTCAAACCATTTTATAACAAACCGGACAGCATTTGCGAATTCATTGATTGATCCTGTTAATCAAACGAATTGAATTTTCGTGGTTGAGAAAAGAAAAAACATCATCCATTCGCGAAGCTTTTCATGTTTAGTCCACATACACTACCCATTAAACGTATGGCAAAACCTGAACTTGGGGTATACCTGGATAAACCTGTAAATGAAAAAAAATTTAATCTCCACTTTTATTTTCAGAATGGTGTGCGCGATTCATGCGCAATACATGCGCATGATCGAACAGAATCATACCTGGCGCTGCAAGGATTTTGGCCGTTCACGACAAAATTTTACTTACACTATTGGTGAAGAAAGCACCTACAATTCTGTCATTTATAAAAACTTTATGGATCGGTTATGAAAATCAGGGGCCTGTTTTTATGGATTCATGATTGAAGATACTTACACCGAAACGGTTTATTTTGTAGATAATGAACAGATCGAGTTACTCTATGATTTAGGAGTTGAAGTAAATGATGTACTGTTGGTGCTAGATGTAAACGGAATGCAGTCCATTACTATCAGCGAAATCGCTACTTTAGAAGTGAATGGGACGAACAGGCGAAAAGTTTCATTTTTTCAATCAACAGAATGCTGGCTATTTGATTCAATGAATGGGAAGTAATTATGTATAGTCGGAAGCGGCTTTGGGTATGATCCTCGATTGTGTTCCGCGGCTAACCTCTTTTTTTTATGATTCTATTTTGGTTTGGGATAATCCGGATATAAGGGATAATAGTTGTAATATGATCATCTCATTGCCGGAACAAGCTGAAAAGGATTTCAAAATCTTCCCCAATCCGGTTTCTGACAAAATTTCTTTTACAAGATCCGATAGGTTTATGTAAAATGCCAACGTAGAAATCTTCGACATCCGTGGCTCCATGGTCAGGACCGCGAACGTGATTCAAAATGAAATTGACGTCGTTAAATTTCAACATGTTTTTTTTTTTTTTGAAAATTCGCAGCCAACAAAAGGATTTTAAATCATTTCGTTTTGTGAAAAGCGAATGATTCCCTGACATTCAAAAATAAAACCCCACATTCACCTTCGCAAAAAACGGAGTGCCCGGTGTAAAATGTAATTCCGAAACGGATGTAGTTTCATTCTTCAATTTGCTTTCGGTGTCAAATTGCGCTTCGTTCCAATCAACATTCAACAAATTCTCTATGGAAAGACCAATGGAGTAGGAAGGTTGATTGTAGCTGATGACCGCATCGAATAGTTTGTAGCCTTGCGCTGTCACTGTGTTTTCCGGGTTGGCCGGTCGATCACCGACATAGCGATAACGCACTGAGACATTCAATCCACTTTCAAATTTTGCAGTCAAACCTCCGATGCTGGTGAGTGTTGGTGCTAGCGGAATATAATTCTGACCTTCGGGATCGTGAAGTGTTTTTGAAACGGTGGTGTTGATGTCAGTGTCGAAGTAGAGCCACTTCACCAACTGATATCGGAGTGAAAAATCAAATCCGTATCTGCGGGAATAGCCACTTTGTTCGACGATGGCTTCATCACCGACATACACAAATTCCTGCTGCAGGTCGAGACCCCAGATTGCAATATTCATCAGGATTTTGTCTATTGGTTTGTAAAAAATCCCTAAGTCGAAACCTAATGCTCTCGGAAGGGTTTGTGTCGAACTGTCTTGAACTGCTACACGCGTATCATTCGAATGAAATCCGGTTCCGGTTTTAAAGTAGAGCTGCAACGTTTTATCTACATCGTAAAAAAGACTGAGTTTTGGACTCACAATGTGATTTGATTTTACCTTACGATTGTAATTTGTATCGAGATCATTTTGATAATCGAATTGAAACTGATCAAACCTCATGGCTGCATTCAATGTCAATTTCTCTGTAATCTGTAAAGTCTCACTGCAATAAAGCCCAAGATTTATTTGATTGACTTGTCCAAATGAAAGTGGTGTTATGAGTTTTTGTTTTTCAGCTGTATGTGAAAGTTCGATGTTGTTGATGTCATCTATTCGCAGTTGAAGTCCAACTTCTGATTTGAGAGGTAATTTTTTGAGTGTAGAATTTTTGACAAATGATGAGTTGTATCCGTAAACTATTCTTTTTTCTTTTTGTTTGATTTGATCACCATTGACAGAGTCATTTAGAAAGAAGGTGAAATTGGAATAAAGTTCAAAGTCATATCTGGAAATAAAAAGTTGTTGATGAAAAGCTCCACCGTCAGCGAGCATTTTGGTGAATTGAAAGTTTGCATTGGATCTGGAAGTTGTTCCACCTTCATTTGGATCGATCGATCCGAATCGGGTAATCAGTCCTTGTTCAATTGCTCTTGTCGGAATTTGTCCTGACGCATCCCACTTGCTGCTAAAAGTGGAGAGCGACACG
>JANOVT010000254.1:0-25580 GCA_031417525.1 Flavobacteriales bacterium
CTAATTGCGACCACTGGCACTCTAATTTCATTAGCTGCAATCGTGAATCAGCTGCCAGAGAAGCGATGAATAAAAAGCTGTGGAGATTCTTTGACTATCACCTGTCACGGCCAATCATGAGACAAAACACATATAAAAATAGAGAAAAAGAGAAATTGAAAGCCCTGCAAATGCAGGGTTTTTGTTTTGAAAAAGTGAGAATTATTATTCCGATTATCTCCACCGAAAATCCCGCGTCGTCGGGATTTTTTTATGTCCTGAGCAACCTTTTGATATTCCGGATAGTTCTTATTATGCAGTATCTGCTTGTCATGTAGCGGTTGCTGGTTTTGGTTAAGGAAAGAAAAATCGTCTCAATTGGGACGATTTTACTTTTTATAGAAGTTAGTATCGTGTGTGTAAATTGTCAGTGAAGCATTGGGATTGTGCATCCGAAATTGATCCCTTTACAGAAAATTATAAGGATATGTCTGAATCCAGCAAAACCAAATTAACACTCGCTCAAACCATTGACTACGTGCGCGAATTTCATGATGCTTTCCGCCTGCCGGTGAGAGTAGAGCCAACCGGTCAGCTCACCGAGAAGGAATGGAACTTGCGTTTTAATCTCATGAAGGAAGAAAACGAAGAATATCTGGAGGCAGCTCAACGTGGCGACATCGTTGAGATTGCTGACGCACTCGGAGACATGCTCTACATCTTATGTGGAACAATCAATGCGCATGGATTGCAGGAAAAAATGGCAGCGGTATTTGAAGAAATTCAGCGCAGCAACATGAGCAAACTGGATGAAAATGGCCAGCCGATCTATCGAGAGGACGGCAAGGTCATGAAAAGCGCCAAATATTTCAGACCCGACGTCGCAGGTATTCTTGCCAGCATTTGACTTTCATAATGGAAAGTTTTATTCAAGTGCGAAATTGCCATCTACTATGAATGTCACTCTGGCAACTTATGCCACGCGTCTGCGCTTCCGATTCCCGTTTCGCATTGCACATGGAGAAAGAACAGGAACTGATTCAGTTCTGATCCGATTGGAATGCAATGGATATTTTGGATATGGAGAAGCAACGTTGCCTCCATACTTATCGGATACCGTTGATTCCGTGTTACAGTTTCTGGAATTACCGGAAGTGAATCGGATCAAGTTTCCATTTACGCCCCAGGAAGAATTCCATAGAATTAATGGTCTTTACCCGGGTAATATGCCGGCCAAAGCAGCGCTGGATATGGCGTTGTGGGAGCTATTTGCCCAGATGAATGATTTCAGTATGCAAAAGGCGTTGAACATTGAAGGCACTTATAAAGCACCGCATTCTTATACGATTGGCGTAGGATCATCTATGGAAATGAAACAAAAATTTGAATTCGGTCTCGAGAATGGATTTGATTTTTTTAAATTGAAATTGGATGGAGTTCACGACGAGAAAATTGTAGAAGACTATTTGTCGTTATCGGATTATCCTTTTGCGGTGGATGCCAATCAGGCCTGGACAAATACGGAGGAGGCGTTGCGATTTGGAAAATTACTTCAGGATTCTGGATGTGTTTTGTTGGAACAACCTTTTGATAAATCGGATCGAGAAAAATCACATTTACTGATGAACAATCTCAGAATGCCGGTCATTGCAGATGAAGCGTGCCAATATGCAATAGATCTTCCAAAACTCGCAGGATCGTTTTCCGGAATTAATCTGAAGTTGCAAAAATGTGGAGGAATCACTCCTGCACTTGCCATGATTCAAGCAGCAAGAGCTTTGAATATGAAGGTACTGATCGGATGTATGAGTGAGTCATCCATTGGTTGCAATGCCGCTGAACAACTGGTTCCTCTATGCGATTGGGCAGATCTGGATGGTCCTTTTTTGATTTCAAATGATCTGGAAGTTGTTTCTGGGATAAAAAAAAATGATCGGTAGTCCGATCATTTCATGCGCTGCAATGCGCAACTTTTTTTATGTGAATATTGATAAAATCAATAAACTCGTTCACTCACCAGGTTTGCATTTTCATCCCACATTTTCCAAACATCTACTTTAGTTCCCATGCTGTATACCATGTGATATCGTTTGATGCCATTTTCATCCCAAACAGTCCAGATACCATCTTTTAATCCGTTGCTATAATATGCTTCGCCTGTGGTTGTGCCGTTAGGTGCAAATTGAGTCCACTTGCCATCTTTCTGACCGTCTTTATACGTGCCGGATTCGACGGCCAATCCGTTTTCATCAAAAAACATGACGCCACCACTCAAATACCCGGATTGAACCTGAGCAGTTTTTGACACTTTACCATTTTCAAAGTATGTAGAAACTTCGCCTGTAAAGCGATTTCCGCTTTCGTCAAGAAAAACACCGTCTTTTTCGATTGCTTTTTGACTAAAGGACAATTGTGTCGAGAAAAGAACAGTGAGAATGCAAAGGACTTTTTTCATCGTTTGATAGTTTTGTGATTACTAGCAAGCTTTAAGAAACAAACTGGCAACGCAAACTTAACGATGGCTTAAAGTAAAAGTTCCATTTTTAATGTTAACTTTTGTAAGTGGATGAAATACAATAACTTAACGGAAGATGAATGTTAAGTGAATATTACCAAATAATTGAACAGAATGACTATCTGGGAATCAGCTGAATAGACAATTCAGTTTTTTGATTCGGTACCGTAATTAGTTGAATTTGACTTTTGTCAAAGGATACCAAACTAAATGTAAGCCGAATTTCACCAGCAGGAATGGTTGGTAATTCGAATTTGCCGTCTTTGTCAGAGTAAGTGAAGATGTCAGTTCCGAGAATTGAAACACGCACTCCCGGTAAGGTTTCACTGGTTTCTGATTCAAATACAACACCGGAAACAAATGTGGCTGAGGAGCCAGGAATGCCATTAGACCAGAGCGGCGAAAATGAAAATAAGAAGAAGAAAATCATCACATATTTCATGATTCAAATGAATCAAACTCATGATACCTGCATTTGAATTTCGTGTTAAGGTTTTTTTAAGTCAATGAGTCTATCGGAGTCATCAAACGAATGAATGAATTGATGAAATGCTTCATGGAATTTGGCGATATTCTCCAGATCAAGGGAATAGGATGCCTTTGTTCCAAAAATCCTACCCTGAATAAATCCTGCACGTTTTAATTCTCGCAGATGCTGCAGAACTGTCGCTTTTGAAAGAGGCGGGATTTCGATAATCTCGCCAAAAACACTATTCCCCCTCTTGGCGATTTCAATCATTACTGCTACCCTGGCAGGATGACCAATCGCACGTGCGAAGTGTGCAAGGTTTTTTTCAAGGTTCCCGAAATCGTTCTGCTCGCTCAATGTTTGATTTGAATTATGAAGGTTCAAAGTTGAGCGAACTCCATCAGGATCACATCACTTATTTGTTACTGTTTCATGAAGAAACGGTGCTGCTTTGATCTTTTATTGAAGAAACTCTTCGAGTCTTTCTCTAAACAAGGGAAAACTATTCAGATTGCCATGTTTGCCTCCGACAATGGTCGTCATGTGAATTTTGCGTTGAGCTTTTTCTGCATGTCTGAATAATTCCAATGCCTGCGAATGTGGAACAATGATATCCTTTGTCCCATGAAAAATGATCATTGGACAATCTATGTGTTGAATGAAAATATCTGATCGAAAGCGATAGCGAAGCAGGAATGTGACTGGTAGAAAAGGAAGATAGTGTTTCCCGGTCTTCAACATGTTGTAGAATGGTGTTTCCAGAATTAAGAGGTCTGAATTTTTTCTCGAGGCTAGTCTTGTTGCAAAAGCACATCCTAATGACCGGCCGTAGATCACTTTTCGGAGTGACGGATATTTCTGAGTAATAAAATCATAACAAAACTCCATATCACGATGCATAAATGCTTCTGTTTTTCGACCTTTACTTTGCCCATAGCCTCGGTAATCTGGAACGAATACATCATAACCATAACTGCTGATCTCTTCGGCCATGAATTGCCATCTCTTGAGACTCCCGGTATTTCCATGCAAGTAAATGACCACTCCTTTTGGATTTTCAACTTTCAATAACAAGGCATGTATGTGGCCTTTGTGTGGAGTTTCCAGATGATATTCTTCAGTAGTTGTGGAAAGTTTACTTTCGAATTGTTCTCCGGGTAGTGTTGGAACAAAAATGAATTTCTCTTGTATCAAAAAGTAGATCAGGCAGACTCCTATATAAATCGCAGCAGCAAAAAGCAACGTATTAATGAAGTAAGTAATCAATCTTTTTTTTGTTTTTCAGCATGCCTTGGGACAAGCCCAATTGCGGGGCAACTCATTTGGCTACGAAAGATCGGTCAAAATGATGCAGATTGAACATTGGGACAATGGAAGTTTTTTTCAAAATGGAAAAAGAAAACCCCGCAACTTGCGGGGTTTTGAAATGTAAGCTCTATTACTTTTTATTTTTTGACCACCAATCGGAGGGTGTCTTGAAGATTTCCGATACTCAGTTTGACGAAATACATTCCGGCGCTGAATTCCGTTGCAGGAAGAGTGATGTTATTTACACCGTTCGTGTTTTTTTGAAAACCTGAATGTACAATTTTGCCGGTGATATCATAGATGGTGTAATTCACGTCCGCACTGTTGTTCAGACTTACACGAAGAATGGCATCACCATTCGTTGGATTTGGGAAAATGGAACATTCTGTTACATTTCTGCTTTCGCTAACACCTACACTGTTGATTGTAATTGTCAATTCGTTTGAACAGTCACCATTGGTTGCTGTTAAAGTCACAACATTAGTTCCACCATTGATGAATGTATGTGCCGGATTTGCAATATCGCTGGTGATACCATCTCCGAAATCCCAATGATATGTTGTAGCATTGATTGAATTATTATTGAATTCATAATCAGCACTTCCTGGATTGAAGTCAAAATCGAAAGCTGCAGTTGGTGTAGGATTTACTTGAAGAAAGACAAAGTTTGAAGTGCCCGCACCGTCACATGCATCGGTATTTGTAACCGTCACGGAGTATGCTCCTGCGTCCGTTGCGATCATTGTTTGGGTGTTAGCGTCAGGGATGTTTTGGCCGTTCAAAGTCCAGAGGTAAGAATCAGATTCACTTGCGGTCAGAACAACTGATTCACCAGAACAGATTGTTGTTTCTCCGCTCACACCAACTGTTGGAATTGGAGAATTGCTCACAGACACTTCAATGATGTTAGATGAAGCATTGCAGCCATTTTCATCGATGTATACAGTTGAGTAATTCCCGGAAGAATTCACAGAGATGGATTGAGACTGTGATTCGTTGGACCAGGTATTGCCAGTTGACTGTGTTGAAGTCAAAGTGACAGAACTACCAATGCAGAATGACGTCGGACCGTCAGCAGTAATGGAAACCTGTGGAATGTTATAGTTGTTCAGTTCGATTGAAGCAATCGGAGCGCTGCAGCCTTTCGCAGTAGAAACCAAAAGCGTAATTGTAGCAGGTGCCAAAACAGAAATGCTCGATTCGATTGAACCATTGCTCCATGTGTAAGTTACATCATTGGCAACCGTTGTTGCGTTCAACGTTACTGACTCGCCAACACAAACAGTAGTATTTCCGGATGGTGTGATGGTAGCGGTAATGGCATTGTTGATTGCGCCTGAGTATGCAGCATTTTGCGGATCGTATTCTGCCCAACAGGCTGTCCAATCAGATTCGCCAAAAGCGCCGCGATAAGCTGTTGGTGTGAAAAAAGCATCACTTAAGAAGCTGTCAGAAAAATTGGCGCCTGATTCAAGCGGGGATCCAGATAAGAGTGTGAGATCCGGATTCTCAAGATTTAAATCACGCAACATCAATTCGTTCATTGCAGTGATTATGCTATTGTTGTTTCCTGCACCGTTGTACCAACCATCAATACCAAAACCTGAATTGACATTATTTGGATTGGCGGTTGTTGTAGTGGCCAATGTATCAGCCATAGTTACAAGACATGAGTTGCGAAATCTCAGATCATTGTTTTGAGCATTAGTCTGTGTAGCAGTGCCATCAATAAGAAGCCCGACCGGATAGCCGGTAAAAACAGAATTGAACACACTTGTTCGTGAATTTCTTCTGATGTGCAGTGCACGCTTATAATTTGAGTTGATGTCAGAATTATAAGCATATGGTCCAACGATAGTAACATTGGAAAAGATGGCATTAGTAATCGGAGTGTTGCCGGTACCTTGTCCGTCATTATCTGACTCGAAGCCGTTTGATCCCGACTGATCCGCAATAGCCGGATCTCTCACAGACATCGCCCATTGGATTTTTCCTCTGTATCCGAAATCGGTATCGAAATCATCATCCCAACCGCGATAGGCAATCAGGTTAGTGCAATTCACTGTTCCACCAAACCACTCGAACGAATCGTCGCCACTGTATGAAACTTGTACGTGATCAATGATAGTTGCGCGACCAACTCCTCCGAGAGTAAGGCCATTAATTTCATTGTTTGGCTGAAAGGCAATTCCTCCATATTCTATGCGGACATATCTTAGTATACCGCTATTGTCATCGTCATTGGGATTTGCACCGCCGCCGTATACCGAGCCAACTCCACCTTCAATAATGTTTTCGCCGGCGGCTGTCCCGTTTCCAATATTCTCAGGAACATTGATGGAAGCTCTTCCGCAGAGTATGACTCCGCCCCAGTCACCATAATATCTTTCACCTGGTGCTTTCTGAGAAGTGAAAACGATCGGTTGCTCTGGCGTTCCTTCAGCGATAAGTTGAGCACCGCGTTCAATGATCAGTGTGCCTTTGGTAGTAAAATCACCTTTAATAATTGTGCCCTCTTCAATTGTAAGAACGGCCCCATCTCTTACATACAACCATCCACTGATTATGTAGATGTTGTTGTTAGTCCAGGATGTGTTGGTTGTGATTTCTCCAGAAACAATAATTTGAGAAGAAGCACTTACTGTAATGAATAGAAGTAGAAAGTTGAGTAGGAATTTTTTCATTGCTTTGTTTTTTTAACGAAGCAAAACTCCTAAGGAGTGATTACGATAATATAACGAAGTGTTTAACCTAACGTTATCCTATTTGTCTTTGATTGTTACCGCTATGAAACGTTTTTGTGCGCTGGTTAAGAACATCTCTGAATATGATTGAAAAAAGTATAGGAAGACAGATGTCGGAATTTGTCACGCCATCACAATGACGATTACTACTTCTTTATAAACTCATACTGTATGCCGAATGTGTAATAAGTGCCGCGTAGGAATGATTGTCTGACCTGATCATTTTCTCTTTCCAGCCCGTCTGTTTGATTTGCGTCTTGTAATAACAGATTTTTTTGATTCAACAAATCCTGGATGCCAAAACGCAGCTTCAGATTCGAAGCTTTTCCTTTTGTAAAAAGACCACTTCCAATAGTGAGGGTCATATCGATCACCTGTCGAGGCATGTCATAAACATCTGGTAGACCATTAATTCCAGCAAGGAATAGTCTTGGTCCAAGAACATTGTAGAGCACATTGAACGAAATATCCAATGAATCGTCCTGGAAATAAAGACCTGCATTCACAACATAGGGTGATTGAAACATCATTGCACGCGGCTTGGTGTTTTCGGTCTTGCTTATTCCATCTTTGATTGTTACTTCACTTTTGATATAAGATGCATTTGCCACAAGACTCAGATCACCAATCCACCTGTTGGTAGTCATTCCTTTTGCGGATTTACGCACATCTATTTCAGCACCATAACTATGCGATTCAATAGCATTGTAAGGATCTACACTCCATGGAGTTGATGTTGGATTCAGTGATAATTCGATTGGTTGTTTAAAAGATTTATAGAATACACCGACACTTACAAATTCTGTTGGATTGGGATAAAGTTCCCAACGTAAATCATAATTTGATATTTGAGGAACGTTGAGCGCGGTATCTCCTTGAATTACAAAATTCTGAACAAAATCATAGAATGAAAATGGAGCAAGCTCTCTGAATTCAGGTCTGTTGACTGATTTCCCGTATGCTGCCCTAACCAGCATTTTTTCAGTGAAATTGAAAGAGATATTGGCCGATGGCAAAATCGAAATCACATGTTTTTCAATATCAATTTTTTCGTTTTGAATTGTTTTACTGCGAAGTGACTGTGTATTGTCTTCAATCCTTACTCCACCGGTGATATTCAGTTTGCCAATCGGCAGAATCAACATTCCATAATAAGCAAAAAGTTTGTTCTGAGCGCTGTATTGATCCGAGCCTTTGGTATCTTCATCTAATGTGAAACCTCCATTGCTACTTATGTTCTCTTCACTCAAAATCTCATCAATCGGCAAGTTGGTGAGGTCATAGTCAAAGTGAATATTTGATTTGTAGCCAAGGTTTCTGATTTCAAATGTTCTGTCTTTTTGTTGGTGATAAAATCCAATCTTAATGGCAGCCCAATTCTTGAGATCGGCATCCTCATCTCCTGTCAGATTGAAGTGATGCAGATAGTTTGCAGCTTGCACATTCGACCGTTCATTGAGATGCATATATAGACGCCCGAGGTAGAAAGGTTGTGCGGATGGTGCAACAACCGCCTGGTAAGGAATGCTCAAATCGTCCAGTGGTTGCTGATAAATCATTCTGCGCATATCTGGTTCATCTCGGTTCACTTCATTGTATCCGGCAAGCCAGGTGAGTTCTCCTTTTTTAGCGAACAGAGAATGTTTTCCTGTAAGTTGTCCGGTATAAAGTGCACGTTCCATATATCTGAATTGGAAACTTTTGCGATTGATACCATTTTGCATGTCGATTCCTCTTCTATATGAATTTTCTGAAAGTCCGGTTTGATTGAAAAAATTCTTGAAGCTTATTTCGTGATTGGCATTTTTAAATCCGAAATTTTGCATCAGACCCAGTCTGTTGGTATTGGAATAAATACTATCATTGTAGTATTCGGTTGTGTCGGACTGTTGGTTTTTTACATCGTAAATATTGAAGTTTGCGATGTTCGATTCAATAAATTGAAATGTGCGGCTGTAGTTAATCGCCGTCGTCGTGCCCAACTTTGCTCCACGCAATCGAAAAGACTTTCCAATCGAAACATTTACTCTCGTATCCATGGGTGCAACATCATCTGTTGAGGTCCAACTATTCTTAAGTGATCTTCCAAGAGATTGAAGTTCAGAAGGGTTTGCGTCTCTTACATTCTCGGGCATTTCAGATGGCAACTCCCGATCATGTGCACCTAATCCGATCCAATCTTTTTTGCCGACATTGTTGTTTCTAAATAACTCGCCGGTGGTACCTTTTCTGACACCACCAGAATAGGCCGCTCTGACTTCAAAATCCTGTTCCGGAAAATCCTTCGTGATGACGTTGATGGCTCCACCTGCAAATTCTCCTTGAATATCCGGCGAAGGGGATTTATAAATCAGGAATCGGTCGATGAGACCGGCTGGGATAAGATCAAACGAAAATGATTTTACATCAGTTTCAAGACTTGGCGCAAGAGCGCCATTGAGCATCACGGCATTGTATCTTTCCTGAAGGCCTCGAACCATGACAAATCGGTTGTCTACAATCGTTACACCCGGAATCCTTTTGGCGACGGCCGCAGCATCCGTGTCCTGTGATTTTGCGATCTGCTTACCGCTCATACCGCTCAATACACCCTGTGCGTCTTTCATTTCCATCAATACGGCAGCTTCAGTATTGGTTTTTTTGAAATCAACGATGTTCACCGTACCGGTTTCAATTGGTGCGCTTGTAAGAGCAATGTCCAGACTAGTTGTTTTGTTAGCTACAATTTCAACTGAAGTGACTTTTTTAGATTGATATGAGATGTAGTTGACAGTCAGATCATAGTTGCCTGATGGAATATTTTTAATAGTGTAATCTCCGAATAGATCACTTGCAGCCCCTAAACCCAGACTTTCGATCTGAACCACAGCACCTACCAATTCTTCACCGGTGCTTTCATCGATAATTTTCCCAGAAACGGAACCGTTTTGAGCAAAAAGGTTAACACAAAGCAATGAGAATATGATCGGTAGTATTGACTTTTTCATGCGGTTCTAATCTGACCGCAAATGAATCCAGCTAAAATGTCGGCAAAGTCACGCCCGCATCAATTTAATGTTATGCGAATTTGATGAAATCGTACGAACGATGTTGTAACTTAGTATTTGATAAGTGCTTTCAGTTGATCTTCGAATCGTTTGTTGGCAAGGAAGTTTTTTTCAAGTTCCGCATTGAATGGTATTGGAGAATCCATGCTTGCGCACCGCACAACAGGGGCGTCTAAAAATTCAAAACAGTTTTCTGTGATGAGCGCGGATAGCTCACCGCCGATACCACCGGTCAAACAATCTTCATGGAGAATAATTACCCTACCTGTTTTTTTCGAAGAAGTATAGATCGCTTCTGTGTCAAGAGGTAGGAGCGTTCGGAGATCAATGAGGTCTGCTTCAATCTCCGGATTTTTCTTTAAAGTATCCAAAGCCCAATGCACTCCCAGGCCGTATGTAACGATTGTTACCTGATTTCCTGTTTTAAGAAGATTAGCTTTGCCAAATGGAATGGTGAAATATTCGTCATTCACTTCTTCAGCAATATTTCTGTAGAGTCCTTTATGTTCGAAAAAGATAACCGGATTTGGATCTTCAAACGCCTGACATAACAATCCTTTTGCATCTTGGGGAAAAGCAGGATATACAACACGTAGTCCGGGTGTATGTGTAAACCAGGCTTCGTTGCTTTGACTATGAAAAGGTCCGGCGGCCATGCCGCCACCTGTTGGCATACGGACAACCACATCTGCTTTTTCCGCCCATCTGTAATGAAGTTTGGCTAGATTGTTTATGATTTGGTTGAATCCGCAAGTAACAAAATCCGCAAATTGCATTTCAACCATTGCTTTCCATCCTTTCATTGAAAGGCCGAGTCCAGTACCAATGATGGCTGATTCGCATAACGGAGTATTGCGCACTCTTTCTTTTCCGAATTCAGCAAGGAAGCCATCTGTTACTTTAAACACTCCACCATAGTCTGCAATATCCTGTCCCATAAGGACAAGCTTATCATGTTTGCGCATGCTTTGTTTTAAAGCATCACTGATGGCGTCAATAAATCTTTTTTCTGATTTTGTAGAAGAGGCAGGAAGGATTTTCTCATTCGTAAAAGGAGCATAAACGTCGTTCAGTTCGGTTTCGGTGTCTGCGATTATTTCAGGTTCGGCGTAGGCTTCTTTTAAAGCTTCATTGATCGTCGCTTTGATCTCACTTCGAATCGTTGCAGAATCCGATTCTTTGATAACACCTGATTCAGTGAGCCATGCTTCGAAATTATCAACGGGATCTTTTTTCTCCCATGATTCAATGAGCCCTTCCGGATAGTATTTGGTGCCACTGGCCTCTTCATGTCCCCTCAATCTGAAAGTCATAAACTCCATGAGGATTGGTCGTGGATTTTGTCGGATAGATTCTGCCGCTTTTTTCACGGCTTTATACACTTCAACAATGTTATTGCCGTCCACTTGAATGGCATCTTCAGAAGGCATGCCGTATCCAATAGCCTTATCGATGAATTGTTTACAGCGAAACTGTTCGCGACTTGGAGTTGAAAGTCCCCATGCATTATTTTCAATGGCAATGATTACAGGCAAGTCCCAAACAGTGGCAACATTGATCGCTTCGTGAAAATCACCTTCGCTTGCACCCCCGTCACCGCAAAACACGATCGTTGCTTTTTGTTCTCCAGAAAGTTTATTAGCCAGCGCAATGCCATCAGCAATGCCAAGCTGAGGACCAAGATGGGAAATCATTCCAACAACATGGTGTTTCATCGTACCGAAATGAAATGATCTATCCCGGCCTTTCGTAAATCCTTCTTGTTTGCCCTGAAACTGAAGAAATAATTGTTTGAGAGGTAAATTTCTTCCTGTGAAAATCCCAAGGTTGCGATGCATGGGTAAAATAAATTCATCTTCTTCCATTGCCAAAGCAACTCCAACGGAAATCGCTTCTTGTCCATAGCTGCTAAACCATTTTGAAATTTTCCCAAGTCGCAGCTGACTCAACATTTTTTCTTCGATCAATCTGGGTAGCAAAATGGCTTTGTACAACTTCAACAATTCTTCTTTCTGAAGGCCGGAATTTTTCGCGAACTTTAAATGTGGCTTTGACAATACTGACATTCTTGAATTTTTGGGCGAAAGTAGAACAGCAATCTTAGCTGTCAAGCATTCATCCCAATTTTAGCTGAAGTAGGATGGTCAATTCTCGCTGAATAAAGATTTTATTGGTGAATACGAAAGGGACAATTGAAGAGTGTCGCTGAAGTTTTTCAGTTGGAGGAAATTTCAGGATTAAAGTGGATGGGGGTTGCGTGAATATTTTTTAATTAGAATTCAGAATATTAACGTCATCAAGTTAAAGGCTGGAAATTGAATCGCCCCTTTTTGAGTCGGATAGTGAATTTTTGTGATTTAATGATTTAGGTTATGATTGGTCATTTCGGCTTCGAAAAAATTTGACTCATAAAATATTTGTGCGAGTTAATATGTCTGTTTTTTTTGATTCAATTGCAGAAAGAAAAGATCATGTTTGTTTTTGCACAGATGCATTTTTATCTAATGTATATGAGGCTTCCATGCAAAAAATTTGATCGATTGATAAAAGACAGATACTTGAAATTGTATTTTGATAATGCAATTCAATTGATGTTGAAAATTCAAATTTGAATGACCAGAAAAGCGTGTTGAATCGTTCAATTGAAGCAAACTAATGATGCGAATGAATGATCGTTGAAACTCAATTGTGATGAATAAATGATATATTTGACCACACATTTAAAATTATTATTCAAATGGCAAAAGCAAATTATTTAAGTCAAATCCGAAAACGAATGGATGACATCCAGCAGGAATACTCTGCCCTTTCGGAGGCGTTTCAATTGTTGTCATCGGCAACTGGCACACGTGGCAGAAAGCCGAGCCTGCCTGGACTGGGAGAAATACTCGCAGGAACAACTAACAAAGTTAAAAGAAGAAAAGGTAAGCCGGGAAGACCAGCAGGATCTAAAAGCAAACCCGGTTCAAAAAAGCCAGGTCCTAAACTTGTAGCAGGTAGCACTGCTTCTCCAAAGAAAGCTGGTCGTCCTGCGGGTCGTCCTGCCGGAAGTGGCAAATCAAAGTCGGCAAAGTCTTCTGGTGATGGCAAACGAAATAAAAATATTTCTGGAAGAATTGTTGAGATAGTTGGAAAAGCAAATCGTTTCACTACGAATTCCAACATTACAGATAAAATTGTTACACTTTATCCAGGTAAGGATCGTGCTGAACTCGGTAAATACATCTCCGTTATTCTTGCAAATATGAAAGCAAGGAAGGAACTTGGTGTAATAACAACAGATTCGAAAGGCAATAAAATGCGATCAGGTCTTTGGGGTTTACCAAGTTGGTTTGATGGTTCAAAGCCAAAAGCTGAATACCTAAAATAGTTTCCAGCTCATAAATCGAATTTCAAAGAAGCAGGACGCCATGTCCTGCTTCTTTATATCAATATCAATTTTTGGTTGAATAGACCAACTTTAAGCATGTCCAAAGAAATTGAAATTTCCCTTCTACCTGAATTAGCATTTGATGAGTCTGCCATTCGCAAGGCAATCTCCGAATATTCAGGGCTGAAGGATCTCTCTGACTACCGAATTATTCGTCGCTCCATTGATGCACGGCATCGGCAAGTAAAGTTCATTTTGAAATTGGCTTTATTTCAATCAGGAGAAATTCCACCTCTTGAACACTCGATTATTTCTTACGATCATGTGATACATCCGAAAGGAATAATGATCATCGTGGGAGCTGGACCTGCCGGACTCTTTGCTGCACTAAAAGCAATTGAACTGGGATGGAAACCGGTGGTCATTGAAAGAGGAAAGGATGTACGAGAGCGTCGTCGCGACCTTGCAGCAATTCACAAAGAACATATTGTAAATCCTGATTCCAATTATTGTTTTGGTGAGGGTGGTGCTGGCACTTATTCAGATGGCAAATTATATACAAGAAGCACGAAGCGGGGAGATGTTGGGTCAGTTTTGGAAACGCTGGTGCAATTTGGTGCTTCAGAAGAGATTTTAATTGATGCGCATCCACATATTGGTACAAACAAATTACCGTCCATTATCGCTTCTATCAGAAATCAGATTATCGAATGCGGTGGAGAGTTTCAATTCAATACCAGAATTACAGATATCAGTCTGGATGGTAATAAAATTGAATGCCTGATAAGCCAGAGTGGAGACAGGATTAAAGGTGATGCCTATGTTTTTGCTACAGGTCACAGTGCAAGGGATATTTATTCCATGTTACTCGACAGAGGAATTGAAATTGAATTCAAACCGTTTGCACTAGGCGTTCGCGTAGAACATCCGCAATCCATTATTGACCGGGAGCAATATCATTGTGAAGTTCGTCCAGCACTTTTGCCTCCGGCAGCCTATAGCCTCGTGCATCAGGTGAATCATCGCGGAGTATATAGTTTTTGCATGTGTCCAGGAGGAATCATGGCTCCTTGTGCAACTGCTCAGGATGAAATCGTCACCAACGGATGGTCACCAAGTAAAAGAAATAATCCATGGGCAAATAGTGGCATTGTCGTTCCTGTTCATTACGATGACATCATTCAACACCACGCGTCCGGACAACTTGCCGGAATGAATTTTCAGAAGGAAGTAGAACATAAAGCCTGGCTGGCCGGAGGTAAAACGCAAACCGCACCAGCACAGCGGCTCATCGACTTTGTCGAAAATAGAACCTCTTCGAATCTCCCGAATTGCTCCTATCAACCGGGAATTGTTTCAGTTAATTTAAACCTGATTTTGCCTGAGTTTATAAGCCATCATTTGAGAGAAGGATTGAAAGCTTTTGGTAAAAAAATGAAAGGTTATTATACCAATGATGCGGTACTTGTCGCGCCGGAATCAAGAACTTCCTCGCCTGTGAGGATTCCAAGAGATAAAGAAAGTCTGAAGCATATCAGAATAACGAACTTGTATCCATGCGGCGAAGGTGCCGGATATGCGGGAGGAATTGTAAGCGCTGCCATTGATGGACAAAAAGTGGCGAGTATGATTGCCGTACAGGTTCATAACAAATAATTGATTTCTTGAAGGAAATAAATCTTCAGGTAGTATTTCTTTTAACTGGACAAAGTTTACCTTTCGATAAATTTGAAACTATGAAGTCATACATTTTCATCCTTTTGTTTTCAACGCTACTAAATGTTGAGCATTCTGGCCAAAAGAGAATTTGTCACGTGTACGGCCAATTTGTGGATGTTGAAAGCCATGCGACATTGAAGAATGGTTTAACGATCGTCAAAAAGGAAGGGGTTGTGATTTCGGAGTTGAAAATGACTGAAACGGGTAAGTTTGATTTTTCACTTCTGATCGGTGACGTATACACAATCACTTTTATTGCTTCAGGTTATTTGCAAAAGGTAGTGGAGTTTGATCTGCAGAATATACCGAACGATGAAAAGGGTGGATGGGAAATGCAACTGGATGGCTATTTAACTCCTTTTATGGAAGGTTTCGATGAAGAGTTACAGAATACACCCATGGCAAAACTTTCATACAATCAGATGGCAGAGGAAGTTATGTTTAATATTGCTTATAGTGAAGCTCAACAAGAAAAAATCAATGCTGAATTCGAAAGGCTTGGGGTCCAACAAAAGGCAGAAGAGAAAAATTAAGACACTGCTTTTGATGAATCAAGACATCACGTAAGTCCACAAGGGCCATCGGTCAGTTCCTTGTATGGAAGAAAATTTCCCCGAATTCGTCCTCAAATAGAACAAATCCGACTACTTTTACGTTTTCAGGTTCAATTTGAAGGCATGATCGATAAACTGTTAAAATATTTCCTCGTTCTATCTTTCTCTGTTTTTGCATTTCAACTCATCGCTCAGAATGAGATAGCCCACATCTATGGGCAGTTAAAAGACCAGTCAACGAAGAAAAAACTAGATGGCTGCATGGTCCAGGTTTTTAAGGATGGAGCATCCTTTGACAACTACGACGCAGGTACCACCGGCAAGTATGATTTCAAACTTCCACTCGGGTTCACGTACGATATAAAATTTTCCAAGGGTGATTATCTATCAAAAATCATCCGTATTGATACCCGAAATATTCCGGAAGAGGATAGGATGGGCGGATTCGACATGAATATTGATGGAACTTTATTTCCTTACCGTGAAGGATTTAATACTGATCTTTTGAAGGAACCACTTGCCAGGTCTGCCTATGAACCTGGTGGTGATGAGTTGGCATTCGACTTTCCATACAGTGAAAAGAAGGCGAAGGAGATTGAGGCGGAATTCAAGCGCCTGGATGACATCGAGAAGAATTTCGAAAAGTTGAAGTCACAGTTTGATGAGCTCGTGAAGGAAGGTGATCAAAAAGCGATGGAAAAGAAATATTCTGATGCAGTTGCAAAGTACAAAGGTGCGCTAGCCATTTTCCCACAGGAAGAGCCTGTGAAAGTGAAACTGGCAGATGCGCAAGCAAAACTTGATGCTGAAAATTCCAATAAAGATCTTGAAGCTAAGTACAAGAAGTTTGTAGATGATGGCGACAAAGCGTTCAAGGATAAAAAATACGATTCAGCAAAGAAAAACTTCACTGACGCCAACAAGTTGAAATCAGCAGAAGTGTATCCAAAGGAAATGCTCTATCAGATCGAATTGGCAATGGCAGATGCTGGTCGGCGTGCAGATTATGATGCAGCCATTGTTGATGCAGATAAAAAATTCCAAAATAACGATTTTGCTGTTTCCATTGAACGTTATAAGGTGGCTTCAACCATGTATCCAACAGAAAGTTATCCAAAAGAGCAGATATTAAAAGCTGAAGCGGCATTGAAGGATATGCTAGCATTTGAAGCTGAAAAGCTCAGGATTCAAAAGGAATATGACAATAAAATTGTACTGGCAGAACGAAGTGTTGGGGATGATAAGCTTGAGCAGGCTATTGGTCATTATCGGGAAGCTTCCACGTTGAAGCCTTTGGAAAAAATGCCTAAAGAAAAGATTGAAGAGCTGGAAGCATTAATCGCTGAAAGAAAATCACAGCAGGAATTGAATGACGCCAACGCCAGCGCCAATGCGGAAAAAGAAAGAATCGAAAAAGAGTACAACGATCTTATAAATGTTGCGGATGAACTTTTTTCGGCTGAAAAATTGGCGGATGCCAGATCGAAGTATGAAGAAGCGATCGTAGTTAAATCTGAAGCACTTTATCCCAAATCAAAGATTGAAACCATCGACATGATGTTGTCAATGCAGTCAGAGATGAAAGAACTAGATTCAGCAAAGGCACTTCAGGATTCGCTTGATGCCGTGAATCTCGCGGCACAACTTGCCGCAGATGCGCGTTTGCAGGAAGAGCTTGAAAAAGAACGTCTCGATTCAGAGCGCAGAGCACAGGCACTCGAAGAAGAAAGATTGGCAGCAGAAGCAAAGTTGAAAGCAAAAAAGCGGAACTGGGATAGTAATGTGGACAGAGATGCAGAAGATCAGGTAGAGAACTATTACCGTCAAGCAGCAGAGAAAGAATACAAGGCAAAAGTGGATAGTACGAATCAGAGTGTCAAAGATTTTGCGAGCTTTTATGAAAGTAGAACTAAAAGATCGAATGCTGCGATTAAGATTAATGAAGAGCACGTCACTGCAAGTAAAGAAAATGCACTGGAATTAACTCAGATCGGCAGAAGTATTCAAGATGCGGCAATTGCTGATAATGAGCGAAAGAAAAAGAATGTGTCTCAGGATAATGATGACTCCAAAAAACGCGCAGACAATCGGATGATAGAGAATGAAACAAAAATTGAGGAGAAGAAAGCATTATTGAATACTGTTACTGGGAATGACCGTAATCGCAAGGCAAAGGTTGTTGATATGAATGACAGAAAAGAAAAGGCTACGAAGAATACAGAGTCATATGAAAGTAAAGGAAATGCTTTACGGGCCGAGAACAAGATGAAGATCGAGAATGAGAAAGAAAAGCAGATGGAAGTTGCTTACGAAGGTGAAGCGGTAAGGAAGGAAAACGAAAACAGAGTGGAAGAACGGATGAAGGATGAGCAAACACGCGATAAAGACACACGTCGTGCTGCTGATCAAAGGGTGCTCAATTCTTCATTAGAAATTGAAAAGAAGAAGGACGATGCTGAATCGTTGGGTGATGGTAAAGAAATCAACACTCAAAAGAAAGCGAATGACATTGAAATGCAGAAGAGAGATTTGGATTTTGCCGAAAAGCAACGCGAAAGTCGATCTGCAAATGATCGATTTGATGCAAGGCAGGAAGCATTCAGCAAGGACGGCGGTGAACCGAGAAAAGAAGAGGATTATTTGCCAGTTCCCGGAACCGAACAATTGAAAGAAGGTGTAACGGAGAATTCGTACAAGTTAGGAAATAAAATGGTGACTGAGCGTATTGTCAAAGTCGGCAACAAAGTTGAAAAATATAAGAAGGTAGTTTCAAAAACAGCGATCTATTATTTCCGGAATGGTCAGAGCATAACAGAAGTTACCTGGAGACAGGCAACACTTGCTGAACCGGAATAAACTGTATGAGCAAGCGCATCATCATCATCAATGGACCCAATCTAAACTTACTGGGAAAAAGAGAACCCGAGAAATACGGGTATCAGGATTTTGACAGTTATTTTTCCGCATTGCGGAAAACATTCAGCGATATTCATCTGGAGTACTATCAAAGCAATGTCGAAGGAGAACTAATCAATAAGCTGCATGAAACTGGATTTTCTTTTGACGGCATAATCTTCAATCCCGGAGGATACGCTCATTCAAGTGTAGCTCTCAGTGATGCAATTTCTTCGATTAAAACGCCGGTTCTTGAAGTGCACATCACCAATATCTATGCAAGGGAAGAGTACCGACATGTTTCACTGACCGCTAAGAATTGCATCGGTGTGATCAATGGCTTTGGGTTGTTGAGTTATGAATTGGCGCTGACCTATTTCGTGGACTACACAGCCTGAGAATTAATTCGGAAAGTTTTCTGATTTTGTAAATCGGCATTTGTAAAAAATGTTTAGCTTTACCATATATGATTCATGCAGAATGTTACACTTCAGCCATTTCATATTCTTTGGTTTATTTCTGATAGGAGCACTGTCTGGAAATGCACAAGCAGACACCGTCCGAATGTTTGGTGTTATGTGCGATGAAAATACAAAACAAAGGTTAGTAGGTTATTCCATCCGAACATTAAAAAACGGTGCTGTCTACAGCACTCAAATTTCAGGTAAAGTTTCAGACTACGTCATTACAATGCCTCTTGGATTTGTTTATGATGTAGAATTTTCACTCATTGGTTATCTCGGTAAAATCATCAGGGTGGATGCCCGAAACATTCCGGAGAAGTATAGGGCTTCGACCTTTGAGCTTGAAGTGAATGGAACTCTTTTTTCTGAGAGGGAAGGCTTCAATACAAAAATTCTGGATGAGCCGATGGCAAAAGCTGCGTTTAAAGTAAAGTCGGGTAGTATCGAGTTTGATGAATCGTATTATAAGGAAAGACAAAAAATTGTGAATGATGACTTCGAGAGATTGGATGATTTACAAAAAAATGCAGTGTTGCGACAAAAAGAATTCGAGGCACATATTCGAGCCGGAGACCTTCACATGGTCACAAGTTCATTTGAAGCTGCTGTTTTTTCCTATTCTGAAGCACTCAAAATTTTCCCACTCGATGTTGATGCACAGTCCAAATACAATTTGGCAGTTTTAAAGGTTGCGGAGTTGCTGGAGAAGTCATGGATTCAAAAACAATATTTGATATTAATGGCGAAAGGCGACAGTTTAATGAATGCGGAAATTTTGATCGATGCTCAAAGGGCTTATCTCGAGGCGAAGCGAATGAATGAAACGAATGAGGTGAAGGAGAAATTGTATTTGGTCGACCAGGCGTTGAAACAATTGGAAAAACGAAATGAGTATGCAGCGTTAGTCTCATCCGGTGACAATAATTTTGGAGAAGGGAATTTTGAAGCTAGTATAAAAGACTACACAGATGCGTTGGCACTCTTTCCTGAGGAAAGTTATCCTGCCTCTCAAATTGAAAAAGCGCGAAAAGCGTTAGAAAATCCTCGTCGATTGATAGTCGAAACGATGCCTTTTGACATCAGCGAAATGAAGGTGGATACTGCAGACATTCAACCCATTCAAAAGGTGGTATTCGTTGTGAATCCAGTTTCCAAAAATCGAGCAGGCATAGAACGAAAGGAATACAGATTGGGTAATAAGATGATCACTGAATACATCATTCAGAAAGGACGATATCAGGAAAGTTATCGAATGGTTGAAGCTAAAAATGCGACTTATTATTTCCGCAACAATACAAGCATGACGCAATCACTCTGGAATCAGGCCATTGCATCATTCGAAGAATGACATAATACATCCTGAATTCCGATGTCGGGTTTCTCACATCTCACATCTCACATCTCGCATCTCACTTCTTCTTATACTCTCTCATTCCACTCTCAATCACTCTCACCAATAACTCGGAGTCATTCAATGAAAGTTGTTTGCCCATTCTGATTTTTTGACCGTTGAAATTAAAGCCTACACGATCTCCGCCGATGATCCAAAAGCTGTCATCCAGAAATGCGAAAAAGGAAGTTGGATCGGCCTTCACTAAACCGAGTTTGAAAATGTTGTGATAAGGAAATTCCTCGGATTTTCCTTTGTTTCCAAAAGCATTTTTGAGAATCAATTTACCATTAGAAAGTGTGATGATTTCTTTGCCTTTTTTTCTCCAGATAAAAACTTTGGTGATACGAACGAAAAAGTAAAGCCATGCAGCAGAAAGAAGTAAAAAGAATATTCGTTGAGTGGTATCGGGTGCGATGATTGCGTATCCAATGAAGTAGATTCCGCAGAAGCTCCAGGCAGCAAGCCATCCTATGAGCAAGGCTTCCTGCCATCTTTCAATCTGTTGTGTGATTTCGATGGTAAGCTGATCTTTTGATCGCCACACGGAAATTCTTTTCCCGATAAACTTTGGTTCTGACTGTGTCATGCTGTTTCGAGTACAGAAGAATAAATGCGTTCGTACATCGGCAGAATTTTTTCGAGCGAAAAATCTGTAGCTCTGTGAAGGGCATTCTCTTTGAACTTCTTCAACCTCTTTTCGTCTGATAAAAGAAAGAGAACATTTTTTGCCATGTCTTCAACATCACCGACATCGCTCATCATGCCAGTAACTCCGTGTCGATTTACTTCGGGCAATCCTCCGGTGTTTGTGGAAATAACAGGAAGCCCAACCGACATGGCTTCCAGAGCTGCAAGTCCAAAGCTTTCAGATTCTGATGGCAACATAAACACATCACCGATATTGAGAAGTTCCATCGGATTTTTAACACTACCGACAAAAATGACTTTGTCGCACATGTCAAGTTCACGGCACTTTTGTTCAGCACGTGATCTCTCCGGCCCGTCACCAAGCAAGATCAACTTCGAAGGAATTAGATCCTTGATGCGTGCAAACACTTCGATGATATCGATGATTCGTTTCACAGGTCTGAAATTGGAAACGTGAATGAGAATTTTTTCTTCGGGATTAGCGTATTCCAATCTTAATTCATCCCTGCCTGCAAATTCTGTTTTCTCCAGATTCAGAAAATTCGGAATGACTGCAATTTCTTTGTTGATCCCGAACAACTTGTAAGTGTCATTTTTCAGGCTGTTGGAAACGGCTGTGACTGCATCACTCTTGTTGATAGCAAATGAAATGACTGGTTCGAATGAAGCATCTTTACCAAGAAGCGTGATGTCCGTTCCGTGCAATGTCGTAATCACCGGCAGGTGAATCCCTTCTTCTGCCAATACTTGCTTCGCTGTTATAGCTGCTGATGCATGTGGAATGGCGTAGTGCACATGCAATAAGTCGAGTTTTTCGTATTTGGCGACATCCACCATTTTACTTGCCAGCACCAATTCATAGGGCGGATAAATAAATAGCGGGTAGTCGCTTACTACCACTTCATGATATCTCACTCTTTTGTGAACAGATCCCAGTCTTACTGGTTGGCTGTATGTGATAAAGTGTATTTCATGGCCCTTATCCGCAAGCGCCTTACCCAATTCTGTTGCGACTACACCACTTCCTCCATAGGTTGGATAACAAACGATGCCGATTTTCAAATGATTTTCCATTTCAGATGCAAAAGTAAAGACTCGGATAGCCAGAATGAGAAGGAGAATGAGAATGAGAACGAGAATGATGAAAGCCAAAGTCTAGTCTGACCATAAATACTGCTTCACTTTCATATTATGCTAAAGTTAGATTTTACACATGTTAAAAATTTTCAACGTGTAAATAGATTGTTGCCTCATTTTTAAGAAATTGAGTGGCGCAATTCACCTTCAAAAAGTTCATAACTCCGATTCATATCGTGTCATTCATTGAGATAGCCAAATACTTTAGTCCTGTCTGAACAATGGTTGTTTCAAACGTGCAATGGCCGCCAAAGACAATTAATGAGTGATTTTAAACCTAAAGCGAATTTTACTTATGACCGTAGCGAGAAAAGCAAGCAGCACCCCGGCGAAAAAACAGGTAGTTAATAAGCCAGCAAAAGTTGTATCCCTTACTTCTGAAAATCATAAATCCCAAACAGCAAAAACAAAAAAAATCTACGTCTTAGACACTTCTGTTTTATTACACGACCACAACAGCATCAATAGTTTCGAAGATAATCAGGTCGCCATTCCTATTACTGTTCTCGAAGAACTCGACAAATTTAAGGTCGGCAATGACACCAAAAATTTTGAAGCACGAGAGTGTATTCGAATCATCGACAGACTTTCATCTACACACACTCTTCAAGAGTGGATTCCTTTAGAACACGAAGATGGTGGCTCTCTGAAAATTATCCTGAATACATCCGATGAATTGCCGCGAAATGCGGAAGCCATTTTTGATGTCAGAAAAAATGACCACAAGATTTTGAATGCGGCTATTCAGCTGCAACTCGAGGAGAAAAAATCGCGTGTGGTGATGGTTACTAAAGACATCAACCTTCGACTTAAAGCAAAAGCGTTGAATCTTCCGGCTGAGGATTACAAAACTGGCAAGGTGAAGGAATCGATGATGATGTATAGCGGCAAATCCACCATTGAAAATATGGACTCGGAGTTTATCCGCAAACTTTATCAGGAAGGCAGATCAGAAGATATCGAAGTTCTTGGTAAAGAGAAATACAACAATCATTTTTACATACTCAAGAATTGTTCGTCATCAGCGCTTGCCTATTACAATGCGAAGGAGCAGGAAATCGAACGTGTAGATAAAGTGTATGCATATGGCATCAAACCAAAGAATGCTGAGCAGGCCTTTGCGTTGCACGCAATCTTAAATCCGGATATTAAACTGGTCACCATTTCGGGTGTTGCAGGAACGGGCAAAACTCTTCTGGCACTTGCAGGTTCTTTGGAAATGAAAAACAACTATGACCAACTGATTCTGGCCCGGCCGATTGTTCCTTTGAGTAATAAGGAAATCGGATACTTGCCGGGCGATGCAGAGGAGAAAATCAATCCATACATGCAGCCGCTTTGGGACAATCTCAATTTTATCAAAAATCAGTTTGGTGATAATGAGAAAAAACGCAAAGCTATCGAGGAGATGCAGGCACAAGGAAAAATCACGATTTGTCCTTTAGCGTTCATCCGAGGCCGCAGTTTATCGAATTGTGTATTCATCGTTGATGAAGCGCAGAATCTTACTCCGCATGAGGTGAAAACAATCATCACTCGTGCCGGAGAAAATACCAAAGTGATTCTGACGGGTGATGTACGACAAATTGATACACCTTATCTCGATGAGCAATCTAACGGGATGTCCTATGTCATTGAAAGGCTAAAAGGTCAGGATTTGTATTGCCACGTAACGCTTGAAAGAGGAGAAAGAAGTGAGTTGGCAAATCTGGCCAACGAGATGTTGTGATATTATCTGCAAGGGAAGAATAAATAGTTGAAACCCGGATGCCAGAAATGGTAGCCGGGTTTTTTTTTGTCTTGGTTGGAAATGTGCAAAGAAAAAAAAGTAATCGAAGCAGCAATTCTAGGATAAGCAAGTAAGTAACCTATAAGTTAACAGTCTCCATTGTCAACCTATAAGGTTGCGCACCTCATTCACCAGACTATAAGGTCCAAAACTCAATGGTGCACCTATAAGGTTACGAACCTATAAGGTTGAGAACCTATAAAGTTGAGAACCTATAAGGTTGTGCACCTATAAGGTACCAACATCCGTTGCGCACCTATAAGTATGTAATATTCAAAATATTAGGATGTATAATACCTCAAAGCTCAAGCTTTCTGCCCCGCCATTTCCATGGTTTCCAGATGCGTGTATTTCTTTTCCAAAAAATAACCACGAGATAAGCGAAGATCGGCGAACCGAACGTGAGAAAGGAGAGATAGATAAACGTAAGTCGAACCTGGCGAGTTTTAACGCCCATGTAGTCAGCAATACCGGCACAAACCCCGAAGAGTTGTTTTTCCAGAAGAGATGGCAGCCTTTTCATGATCTTTTTACTATTGCTTCAAAAGTTTTAACCCTACCTGACATTGCAGGCACTTTCTCGCCGAGCAATATACATTATAAAGTTGTAAGAGGCTCTGACTGTCCGCAGCATTTTTGCAATCTTGCCCTAATTCAGACCATTTGCGCAATGTTACGTTCCATTCAGGTTCGCAAATTTCTAAAATATGAAGTGCTTTGTCAATTTGTTTTTGTTCCTGATGATATTTTCCATAGGTAAAAAGCGCAACAGCAACTGTATTGATCAGGATATTTTGAATGGAGTCATTACCGGGTTTGCGAGCAGTGAAATTCGATTTTTTTCGCCCTTCTTCCAACGCTTCATCCTCAGTAACGAAGGTGTCAAACCGGTAGTGTTTATTCCAGTATTCATGTGGATCCACTTCGAACAATAAACGGATGGTTTCTGTTTCGGTCGTTTCCAGGATGGTTGAGAACAGATGCTCCGAAGCACAAACCAATGCTGCGAATTGCGCAATACGGATGGTCGGAAAATTGGAAGGTCTGAGTCGGCCGAAATTCCAGGCGGAAGTATTCATAGCTTTCAGATCGTATTTATGAGCAAGAAATAAATACTCTTTTTGCAGTCCGGCCGGGTATTCATCGGCCAAGATTTCTTGTAAAAATCCAGCTTGACCAAAAAGCAAAGCTTCCACCTGAAAAGGATCGCTTTTGTGACGAGCAAGCACAGCAAGCGGCAGCGATTCTGCCAGTCGTTCCATGGATTCCGCGTTTACTTTGAAACCGAAATTTCTTGCGAGTTTTCGGTAAAATGTTTCTGACCAGTCACCACCGGTTTTCTGAAATTGATCCAAAAAGGCAGTCGATTTTTCTTCCAGTCTTTCTATCAAAAGACGATCTTTCCATGACGTCCAGGTTAGAATGTCCACTTCAGATATTCTGGATTCACATGGAATCCATGATTTGTTTTTTAACCATTGCTGATAGCGCTCTCATTGGGAATCAATGGGAGCGCTATCAGCAATGGTTAAAAAACAAATCATGGATT
>JANOVT010000255.1:0-7911 GCA_031417525.1 Flavobacteriales bacterium
TTTCAATAAACTACATCAACCGGAAATCATTTCAGATGAAAATGCGGAATACTCAGAGAGCATTCTGAATGAGGGCTACAAAGCTTTGCTTTTTCCTAACGACCCGATTGCTGATCCCAATTTTTTGAGGGTTTGGTTTCCGAATCAAAGACGCTATCTTTTAAGCACCATGTGGCTGATGCTGGCAACTTCTGCAATCCTCCTCATTGTCATTATGTTTTTATTTTCATACTCCATTCGAACCATTTATCGCCAGAAAAAACTCAGTGAAATCAAAAATGACTTCATCAATAACATGACGCATGAATTGAAGACTCCCATCGCAACCATTTCTCTTGCGTGTGAAGCGTTATATGATCCGGATATGCGAAAAAGTGAAAAGGCGATGACCAACTATGTCGGTATGATCAGAGATGAAAACAAACGTCTTGGCATTCTTGTGGAAAATGTTTTGCGGACATCTGTATTTGAACAAGGTGAAATGAAATTGCGTTTTCAACCAATCTATATTCACCAGACCATCACGCAGGTCATCAGCAACATCGAAATTCAAATCCAAAAACGAAAAGGTCAAATCAGGACACATTTGGATGCTTCACGAGATGTAGTTGAAGGCGATCAGCTGCATATCACCAACGTCATTTACAATCTGATCGACAATGCCATTAAATACAGCGAAGGTGTACCTTTGGTGGAGATTTTCACCCGTGATGAATTAAATGGTCTGGCCATCTCTTTCCGCGACAATGGTATCGGAATCAATAAAGAAAACCAGCGTAAAGTTTTTGATAAACTCTATCGTGTACCTACCGGAAATATTCACAACGTCAAAGGGTTTGGGCTTGGTCTGAGTTATGTCAAAGGTGTTGTGGAAATGCATGGAGGCACCGTTGAAGTTGAAAGCGAGTTAAAAAAAGGAAGTACATTCACAATTCACTTACCATATAAACATGAAAAAGAAAATTAGAGTTCTATTGTGCGAAGATGATCCCAATCTGGGCGCGCTCCTTCAGGAGTATCTCAACGCAAAAAACTTCGAAACAGATCTGGCAACAGATGGACTCGAGGGTTCAAAAATGTACAAACGTTCTTCCTATGACTTTCTCATACTCGATGTGATGATGCCGCAGAAAGATGGCTTTACACTCGCTCAGGAAATTCGTCAGGAAGACAAACACACACCCATTCTTTTTCTCACTGCTAAAAGCATGAAAGAGGATACACTCGAGGGTTTCAAATCCGGTGGTGATGATTATCTCACCAAGCCGTTCAGCATGGAAGAATTACTCGCACGGATGAATGCCATTCTTCGCCGAACTTCCGCGCTTCCAGAAACGGGTGAGGACGCTGTGATGTATAGCATCGGTCAATACGCCTTCGACTATAACAAGCAAAAACTTTCATTGGGAGACGACGAGATCAAACTCACAACGAAAGAAAATGAGTTGATGTATTTGTTGTGTAAAAACAAAAACGGCGTCATGGAAAGAAGCTATGCACTCAAAGCCATCTGGGGTGATGACAATTATTTCAACGGTCGCTCCATGGATGTGTACATCGCGAAATTGCGCAAACACCTGAAAGAAGATTCATCTGTAGAAATCATCAATATTCATGGTCGAGGATTTAAACTGCTTGCACCCTGAGACCCATTCAAAATGAATTTCGTGTTCGATCGTAAAGACTTTGCGACTGTCATTAATTCATGCCTGCTACCATGCATTAATTTGAACGAAATTTTTTACACTTATTCCATCGGTCGGTGAGGCCGAGAAAGGCGCGGATATTTTATCCGCGTCTTTTTTTAGAAGCGAGAGGTGAGAAGTGAGATGTGAGACACAAACTCCCAATCGTTTTCTCACTTCTCACTTCTCACTTCTCACCTCTCAAAATCAGGCAGCGTTTTTCTCCCCCAAAGTGTCTTTCCCCAAAACCTCCTACCATGAAAATACTTTTTACTTTTTCATTTCTACTGTTCACCCTTTTTCATTCTCACGCGCAGGGACTCGCCGTACCTTATTACACCGGCTTCGATAATTCGAATGAACTTGAAGGTTGGGAACAATACAGAACAGGGTATGAATCGACATATGACTGGAGTGTCGGTGGCAGCGGCTTTTCTGCGCCTACTTGTGTTTCGCATGATTATAATGTCGGCGGCAATGTAAGTCAAACCGTTATTGACTGGTATGTGTCTCCTGCACTTGATCTCAGCGCATCATCACATCTCACACTCAAAGTTCGGTCTGCAGGTTTTAGCACACCTACCATTGACAATTGCGAAGTGTATTATGGTATTGGCAGCCAAGATCCGGAGACGGGATTCTTCACTTTACTCCTCAATATTTCTGTCGCCACTCCACAATTTGAATGGATTGATTTTGTCGCTGATATTCCGTCCATCGGAGACGAAGTATATATCGCAATCAAGTACAAAACGATTGGAGCGGAGTGGATGACGTATTCTATAGATAATATCCAGATCGATGAAGTGACCGGTATAGAGCCTTTGTTCGCTTCCGTCGAATCTGAAAACACTCTCAGCATTTTTCCAAATCCGGCAAAAGACTTTCTTCGGGTTTCGCTGCCAACAAATTCTAACAAGTTGGAAGTATATAATTTATTCGGACAATTGGTGGCTTCATACTCAAATATGAGAAATTCTACACTCATCATTGAAACATCCACCTTGGAGGATGGTGTTTATTTCATTCGACATTTTGGTGATGATCATAAAGCGGAAACGCAAAGGTTTATCGTTCAGAAATAAATTTTGCACGTCGAAAATAATTGATTCGATTTTCTACGCGATCGTTTAACGGCGCAATGATGAAAGTTCACAACCCGGGTCAATTGAGTTTAGCACTTTCAAATTTGAGTGTGATCAGCAAACTGTTTTGTGCTAGAAAATATCTGATCGAAGAAGTGCAACCCTTTCAGGGTTGATATCATGTGATCCGCATCAACCCCAGGTTAAAACCTCCCGCTTTTTGCGGGACAGGCTGGGGCTAAGAGCTTTGAACCACTGCGTGGTTATAAACTTTTATAGAATCAACATGTAGTCAAAAGAATCTATTCGTCTACGTGCGTACTTCTTGTTTCCGTATGCCAAATTCACATTTACATTCTCTAGTATTCACAACCACGAAGTGGTTATAAACATTAGTAAATTCAACAAGCGGTCAAAAGAATCAATTCTTTAACGCTTGTGCTTTTTTTTCTGTATGCCAAATTCATATTTACATTTTCAAGTATTCACAACCACGAAGTGGTTCAAAGCTCTTAGCCCCGGGTTTTAACCCGGGGTCTGTATTGCCCAGGCAACCCCAACCCTGAAAGGGTTGAACTCCAAAATATGGCATAACTGGAATAATTTATTCCTTGACTAGACGCCACCAATTCCGGAAATTTGGTTTCACTAAATCATTTTCCTATGAGCACTTATTCTTCATCTCTCAATCACATCGTATTCGCAACTAAGAACAGGAAACCATGCATTCCTGATGAACATCGCGAGCGAATTATTCAATACATGTGGTCCACATGTAAGAATTGGAAATGTGAACCATTTGCGATCAATGGTACTTCAGATCACATGCACATCCTTATCTCATTGCATCCTTCAGTCTCTGTTTCAAACCTGGTGAAAACGATAAAGACAAGTTCGAATTCAATGATAAAAGAAAATCTGCTCTGCCCTGGATTTACGTCATGGCAAGAGGGTTTCGGCCATTTCGCTTGTGCAGTTGAAAGAAAAAACCAGTTGGTCGATTACATTGAAAATCAAAAACAACATCACGCAAAGTTTTCATCAAAAGACGAAATCATCATGCTATTGGTAAAATATGGCATTGAATACGATCCGAAATATTTGATTTGACAGGGGCAACCCTTTCAGGGTTGATAGCACTGAACCTTCTCAACCCCGGGTTAAAACCTCCCGCTTTTTGCGGGACAGGTGGGGCTAAGAGCTTTGAACCACTGCGTGGTTATTCGTTTCATTTATTTTTTTTGAAAAAGCAAATTTTTACGGTGTCGATTGCCCTCCACCCTTCGCTTTATTCTCCGCTTCTTTTAAAATTTCTATTTTGTTCTTCAAGGCCACAATGAACTCCTTAAAGTCATCAATGAGTTTTTGATGCATTGCAAGTACATTTTCAGCCTGTTCATATTCGGAAGGAGCATAATATGGCTTTCGGTTTTCGAGCGTCATTTTTCTCAACTTCAAATCCGTGATGCGTTCTTCATGCAATGTCTTCGCATCATCGCTTTGAAGTAACGGCAGATTTTTCTGTAGTTCATCCAACAGGAAGTCAATCTGATTTGTTTCTTTAATAATGGCGTCACCTTCCTTCTTCGACTTTTGCAGTCTCTTGTAAATTCGATAGTACTTTTTCCATTCTTTGGAAATTTCATCGTTCCAGTATTCTATGGAATTTTCACATTGGTTCACAGTGAGAAAAAAGCTGGTGTCCATCATGCATAAAATTGTTTCAACTTAACTTATTGAATTCTTCGTCTATATGCCGAATCTGCAACTCAAGTTGCGCAATTTCAAATTGAATACGCAATCGTTGACCCGGGTGAAAGCGTTTCATTTTTTTCTCCGACGACATCATTAATTTTTCCAGTTGCGTTTGGTACTGTCCAACTCCTTCATACATCTCGGATTCACTCTGCAAAATACTTTTTCTCTTTTTCGCAAATTCATTTATCGAAATCATTTCTTCCAGTTCTTTTTGACACTTCGCTAATTGTTCGGTACACTTTGTTTTCTTTTCTTCGAGAAAAATGCGGAAGCTTTCTTTTGCTTCCACGCTGATCTCATCATCCGACGATGATTTTTTCTTCTCATTCAGAGATGCGTGTTTGATTTCGAGGCGGCCAAGTTTGACGACAGCCTGATGAGATAATTTTCTTCGATCCTTTTCTATCATAGATAAAGACGAGCGACTGATTCCCAGAATACCAGCCAGTTCCTGCTGACTGATTTGAAGTGAATTTCTGATGGAGGTAATTCTATTCATCTCAATTTTCACTGTGTGGCAACTTTAATGTGGCAAATATATCTTTTGACACATTATTTTTGACACATCACATAAAATAATTCCATTAAAAACAGATGCCTTTTAAGTAGTGCACATATCAAACTTATCCGATAAGGAGCGTTAGATCAAGCGAAATGCTATTACCCAAGATCACCAATTGGATTTTCGTTGAGTCAACTTAAAACAAGATCATTTCTTTGCGCAACTTTGCTCCTCCTGCGCTCTCCGCGTCGAATAGCAGCTTGCTGCCATTGTACCCGAGAAAATTCCAAAAACTCTTTCCCAAAAAGTTTTTTTCCCCGCACTTCAGTGCCTACTTTCGCGCCCGAAATTTTAACCCCGTTTAGAATGTCTCAAGTCATAGGAAAAGTAGCCCAGATCATCGGACCAGTAGTGGACATCAGCTTCCCTGCAGGTGCGAAACTCCCAAATATTCTTGATGCCCTCGTGGTGAAGCGCCCTGGTGGTGACCTCATCCTGGAGTGTCAGCAACACATCGGTGAAGACACCGTGCGCGCCATCGCGATGGACGCTACCGAAGGTCTTCAACGCGGTGCTGAAGTAATCTCTACCGGCGCTGGTATCACCATGCCAGTGGGTGACCAGATCAAAGGCCGCCTTTTCAACGTTGTAGGTAATGCCATCGACGGTATGCCGGAAGTAGACAGAACCGGAGGTAATCCGATTCACCGTCAGCCACCGAGATACGAAGACCTTTCTACATCTACCGAGATCCTTTACACAGGTATCAAAGTAATCGACCTGATCGAGCCATACGCAAAAGGTTGTAAAATCGGTTTGTTCGGTGGTGCCGGTGTGGGTAAAACAGTATTGATCCAGGAATTGATCAACAATATCGCGAAAGCATATGATGGTCTTTCTGTATTTGCCGGTGTGGGTGAAAGAACGCGTGAAGGAAATGACTTGCTTCGTGAGATGATCGAGGCAGGCATTATTAAATATGGTGAGGCTTTCATGCATGGCATGGAAAAGGGTGACTGGGACGTGAGCAAAGTAGATCCTGAAGAATTGAAAAAATCTCAGGCGACCTTTGTGTTCGGTCAGATGAATGAGCCACCGGGAGCTCGTGCACGTGTTGCACTCTCTGGATTGACAGTAGCAGAATATTTCCGCGACGGGGATGAACAATCCGGCGGACGTGACATCCTCTTCTTCATCGACAATATCTTCCGCTTTACACAAGCTGGTTCTGAAGTGTCAGCACTTCTTGGACGTATGCCTTCTGCGGTGGGTTACCAGCCAACGCTGGCTACAGAGATGGGTGTGATGCAGGAACGTATCACCTCGACAAAACGTGGTTCGATCACTTCTGTACAGGCTGTTTATGTGCCTGCGGATGACTTGACTGACCCGGCTCCTGCGACCACATTCGCTCACTTGGATGCAACTACTGTATTGAGCAGAAAAATTGCCGAGTTGGGTATCTATCCTTCTGTAGATCCTTTGGATTCTACTTCCCGGATTCTGACTCCACAAGTAGTAGGTGAAGAACACTATCGTTGCGCGCAACGTGTGAAACTGATCCTTCAGCGCTACAAAGAATTGCAAGACATTATCGCCATCCTTGGTATGGACGAACTTTCTGAAGAGGATAAGCAGTCAGTTTACCGCGCACGTAAAGTGCAGCGTTTCCTGTCGCAGCCTTTCCACGTGGCAGAACAGTTCACCGGTATCAAAGGAACATTGGTGAATATCGAAGACACTATTAAAGGTTTCAACATGATCCTCGACGGCCATTGCGACGATATTCCTGAATCAGCATTCAACCTGAAAGGAACGATTGAAGAGGCGATTGACGCTGGTAAGAAAATGTTGGCGGAAGCAGCAGCAAGGTAGTTGGTAATTGGTATTGGGTATTGGGTAAGTGAATTTAAACTTCAAGATTCACCTTCGATATCAGATACCAAAGACCTAATACCAAATACCCAATACCAAAAAATGAAAGTAGAAATCTTAACTCCGGAAAAATCACTGTATGTTGGTGAGGCGACTTATGTCTACCTCCCGGGCAGTGATGGCAGCCTTGGTATTTTGAATCGCCATGCTCCACTTATTTCTTCATTGAAAAAAGGAACGTTGCGTATTAAAGACAATGCTGGAAAAGAACACAAGTTTGAGATCAAAGGCGGAACGGCTGAGGTTTCGAATAATGTGGTCACCATTCTTGCAGAGTAATCATTCGATAAAATAATTTTGAAAAGGACGTCAGACGACGTCCTTTTTTGTTGGTCGCCAATCAAACATATTTAAAGTGACGTCTTGATTAGATTTGTCGCATGAGCATCACTTCCTTTTTCTCACAATTGGCTGAAACCTGTGTGTCGATGGCCAAGATGATGCTCCGCGTCAAAAAAACACCCCGATTGCCTGCGGCGAATCTGGGAAAATGTATTGTACTTGGGAATGGTCCTTCACTCAAAAAAGTATTGGCTGAGAAGAGTGATTATTTCAAGGGTCAGTCGCTTCTTGCAGTCAATGGTTTTAGCGTCAGCGAACATTTCAACCGCCTCAAACCTTTGTATTACGTCATGCTGGATCCGGGAATCTGGAAATCAGACCATCCCAATATGGTAGCCATGTTGGACGCACTTGAAAAAACAAACTGGGAAATGCATCTCATGATTCCACATGATGCCCGCGATAACAATCGCATAGCACAATTTGAAATGCATCGCTTTATTCGGATACATTATATCAATTACATCGTATACAAAGGTTTTGAAGGCATCGGTAACTTCCTATTTCGAAATAATCTGATGATGCCGCAATCTCAGAATGTGATGGTGGCGGCTTTGTTTCAGGCCATCAACATTGGATACAAAGATATTGAGCTGTTTGGTGC
>JANOVT010000256.1:0-45817 GCA_031417525.1 Flavobacteriales bacterium
ACGAATCGCTCGACAAGGTGCGCAACGCACCATCAATGGCGATCAGGATGCTTTCGGGATTGCGGTTGAGGCTTTTGAAATAGGCGAGTTCTTCCGCATTGAGCTCGCGACCAATGACCGCAGCCTGGATGCTGTCACTCAGCAAGTCTTTCACTACATCCGCTTCTGGCTTGTAAGACGCCTCCACCGCAGAAAATTTGTTCAGGCTGGTGTAGGTATAAATCTGAGAATCCATCATCAGGGAATAGGATTCATCGACACCCATTTTCAACTCACCGGAAGACATCGAATCGACGTTTTTGTTTTGTTTGACGTTGCATGCGACGCACATGAAAGCTACGCACCAACAGCCTATGATATTTTTAAGACTAATCATTCGAATTCAATTTTATAAATTTTCTCAGGCGAAAAAAACGAATCCCTGAATACAGCAAAAGCACCCCACCCATCACGAATCTTCTGCTACCGGGCAGCCACACTTCCGAAGCTGGTACAAAAAAACAAACCAGCGCAAGTAATAGAAGGATCACAATCATCACATAACTCAAGTATACAGTGGCATTCATGTAGTTAAATTGAGGGTGCAAGTTAAGTCGCGACTAAAGATTTTGGCGCGTCTGATGGCATTGAAAACCAAATGGCAAGGCAATCTTTCTTTCAGCAGGAGAAAAGAAAGATTGCCTTGAAGAAAATCTCAATTATGCAATTCAAAATGGAGAGGCATGGTAACGATTACTGGCAGTGGCTCTTCTCCGTCATCACCCGGTTTCCAACGGGGCATGGCATTGATAGCTTCCATTGCTTTTTTGGCCAGGCGATCACCATTGCGGATTCCACGCTCAATCATGATTTCGCCGATGCTGCCATCCTCATTCACTACAAAGGATATGTAAATAATGCCTTCGACGTTTTTCTCAATATCCATGTCGGAGTAGCGTACACGAGGTTTCATGTACTGCATCATTTCATCCACACCACCAGGGAATTGTGGAGGATTTTTCACATAACGACGAGCTGTCTTTTTGACCACGACCTCTGATCCATCGCCTCCGCCGGAACCTGCACCCGGATCATATGGTTCTACAATTCCTGTAGGATCCTCGCCGCCTCCGCCCTGTTGTTTATCATGTCTTTCCAGATCAGAAAGAATTGGCTTCACGATTGCGTTTTGAGTCACCTCCACTTCTTTGTTTTCCTGACCTGAAGCTTTTTGTTCTTTTCGCTCAGTTTCGGGCTTTTTTTCTTCTTCCACTTTGGCCTTTTCAATTGGACGGATATCCACCGGAATCATATAAGAAAACTCGGAAGGGTTTGGCTTGGGTGTCGGAGTTCCATTCCATTTTCCGATACCATACATACCACCGCCGATGACACCTAATGCCAGCAGCAAAGCATAAAATAAGTTGACGTGATGTTCCTTGCGAAGCGAATAAGCACCATAACTAGTGTTGCGTCCTTCGAATACAAGATCATTACGTTGTGATGAAATCACATTGGACCAGGAGAGATCCATAGAGAACAAAAAAACAGAGAGTGCAATGATGGCGATAATGGAAATAATCATAACAAGTTTTTTTAAAGGTTGATTGATTAACCATGTTGTACCGGTGAGATTGTTTTGCGATCAGTGCATTGGTGAAAAATGCGGAGGAATAATTGCGTGTCAAAGGCAGAAGTCAGAAGGCAGAAGGCAGAAGGCAGAAGAGAGAATTGAGATGTCGAATCGAAGGGGCAGAAAATTTTCTGCCCTACCCAATTTGATTCGCCATTCAGAATAGACGGGCAGAAAATTTTCTGCCCAACAAAAACGCCCGCATCAGCGGGCGTTTTTAAAAATATCAAATTGAAATTTTATTTCAGAGTAAAGTTCACCGGAACTGTCATCACGAGGCGCACCGCGCGACCGTTTTGTTTTGCAGGAGCGAACTTCTTCAATTTTTTCACTGCGTTCTCAGCAACTCGACTCAGGTTGGGTCCACCGGTTACACCGCGCTGGATTTTTACGTTAGTCACAGAGCCGTCTTTTTCAACTACGAACTGCACGTAGACTTTTCCCTGAATATTGTTCTCCTTTTCCATCTCAGGATAAGGTGCGTTTTCCGCGATGTCAGTCTGCATGGCCTTCTCACCACCCGGATACTGCGGCATCTCTTGAGCGAATGAAACAGGCTCTTCAGGTTCTGCCTCTTGGATCACAGTCGCCACTGGTTCAACCGGACCAATCGGACCATCGTCACCTTCCTGATTCACTTCACCCACGTTTTTGTCGGTGAGTTCATCCACAGCTGGTGGCGGATCTTTCACTTCCTCTTCGGTCACCTCAATCTCGGTAAACTTCACCTGCTCGTTGGTTGGTGGGGGTGGTGGTGGTGGTGGTGGTGGCGGTGGTGGCGGTGGTTCGTCGGGATTGGTTGGAGGTGGTTCCAACATCTCGATCACTTTGTCAACAGGAACGTCTACCACTTCTTCTGCGCGTTCGCTAAGCAACATCGGCAAAGTGAAGCCTGCGGTTGCCAGGAAAACGGTTGATCCCAAAGCAATGGCCAGTGTTTTCCCCTGACTTTTTCTGATGACGTATGCACCATACGCTTTGAGTTTATCTTGAAACACCAATTCGTTTCGTTCAGAACTCAGGACGTTGGTCCAGCTCGCATCCATGCTCACGGCTGCAATAAGTACAGCGATGATCGCAACTACAAGTAATGCTGTCATAATTCTTTCGATTTATTTGGTTAAACTTCTCGAGAGTTCCTACAGGGCAAGATTCAAGAGGTTCAACACAAAGTGCAATTATTTATTCTTGAGTCCAAGTTCAGCGGATTTTTGTCTCACTGCGATGGCTTCTGATTCTGCCATATCCTGAATGGCGCGTTTGCGCACATTGCAGATATTGAGCTCATCCATCGCATTGATCACATTTTTATACTTTGTTTCATCAATGGTTTTGATGATCACGAAAGGTGCATTGTCAGCATTCACTACTTGTCTGTAAGCAGCATCATAGGTCTCCTGGTCAATTTCATTATTTGCACGTTTCGCTTTTAGTTGTCTTACCTGATCATCAACAAATGAATTTGTTTCGAGCATAACTTTTCTGAATCCATCCTTGGAAAAGTCAGTTAGCTGTAGCACCGTTTCGTCCGGTTTAAATTTTCCTGGATAAAAGAAAATTTCATTTTCCTTTTCCCCAAGAAGCAACGTGGTGGCCAATTCATCAGCCAAAGGTGTTCTTGTTGTATCATCCTTATCCACTTCTTTCGGATAGATGATTTCCATTGTTTGTGGTTTGGCAAGTGTTGCGGCAAGCACGAAGAAAGTGAGCAGAAGAAATGCCAGATCGACCATCGGGGTCATATCAATCCTGGCCGAACCTTTCTTCGCTTTTTTCTTTCCGTGTTTACCACCACCGCCGCCTTCTGCTATTTCTGCCATTTCTTATTTGGTCTTTAAATGGGTAAATATTATTGAGCTGTAAGACTTGCGTCAGCATTGTCTCCACCACCAGCCAGATTGGTCACCATGTTGAATTGATAGATCTTTTGTGATCTAAAAACGTCAACCACTTTTTTGACTTTGTCATAATCAGTGTCACCGTCAGCTTTGATGGCATAGCGCAATCCTTCTTTCTTTAATAGGTCACGAATTTCAGTGTCACTCAAATCAGGATGTTCTTCAGAAAAATCCGCAACAAAAGCTGCGTATCCTTCTAAAATCCAATCGCCCAGTTGATTGTTAAGAGAGTCAAGTGGGATTCCTTTGCTGCCTTTGTCCATTGCTTTTTTGACGTCTTCATCACCATCGATGTATCTTCCGAGAAGTTCTAATGGCTGACCGAAAGTTCCCATCTTAGCGAAGTTTTCAATTTGCACGTCATTCATTTTAGCACCGGGATACTTTGCGATCATTCGTTGGGCAAGCTTTGTGCGCACGCCTCTTCCGGAGATATCATAAAAAGCTCTTCCAGCCGTATCAATGGTGATGAGCATTACATTTTCAGGTAGTGGAGTAAGTATTGTGGCAGAAGGAGGATCTGCTTCAACCGGTTCCATGTTTCTGAATTTCGCGGTGAGCATGAAGAACGTTACCAGCAGGAACGCAAGATCCACCATGGGCGTCATGTCCAGGCCGGGAGCGCTTTTGGGTACTTTTATTTTAGGCATCGTTCTGTTACTTTTTTATTTATAAAAAATGAAATAAAAGAGAACAGCGATCAATGTTTGGCTGCGAATGTTTGTGCAACAGAGAAACCAGCTTCATCAATTCCGTATGTCAATTGATCGATACGATTGCTGAAGAAGTTGTACAACAAGATAGCCAATGCTGATGCAAGGATACCGAGGAATGTATTTACAAGTGCTTCAGAGATACCGATTGAAAGTTCGGCCGGATCAGGAACACCGGCAGACATAGCCGTGAAGGAACTGATCATACCTTTTACAGTTCCAAGCAGTCCGATCAATACACCGAGTGATGCACAGGTTGAAAGGATTACCAGGTTTTTAGAAAGCATCGGAAGTTCAAGTGAAGTAGCCTCTTCGAGTTCTTGTTTGAGCGCGGTCACTTTGGACTCTTTATCCATATTTGGTTCGCTCGACAATGTCTTGTACTTGACAAGTCCGGCGCGCATCACCGCACCAACAGAACCCTTTTGTTTATCACACGCTTTGATGGCTTCTTCGATATTGCCACTATTGAGCAAACCGCGTACGTTGCGCACAAACACTTCAACACTTCCAGTACCACGAGCCTGGAACAAGCTTATGAGTCGCTCGATGAAGAATGTAAATACGATGATGTTTATCGCAAGCAGAAAAGGAACGATGATTCCACCTTTGTAAACGGTTCCATATAGATTATTATCTACGGGGTGACCAGTTGCCTTGATCATTTCCAACTGTTCTGACGTGTATTCAGTTCCCGGCACGTATCCTTCAAAGTTCGCTGGATTACCCAGTACAAACATGTGAAGTAGGAAACCCACGATCAGTGCCACCGGCACGACGATGTAAGGGAAAATCGAGCTAAAACTGCTGCCTGACTTCTTATTGCTCATAGCGTTTTTGTTTTTAAAAGGTGTTACTTATTAAAATTGATAATTGAGTTGCTTTTCAACATATCCTACAGGATCGCCCGAAGGATGGCTTCATCGGGTTTGTTCATAACCCGATTTTGAAGGCGCCAAACATAGTGAAACTTCGCTGACAACATGTCAAGTTAAGGTTTTCAATTTTTTTATTTTTATTCATGAAAAATCCCGCCTGATAATTGTTGCAATAGAACGAACGAGGGATTAAAAATTTCAAGTGCAACGGAACTAATCCTTTGGAAAGTGCGGCAATAATATCCTGTCAGAATGGTCTTGGGTATTGGGTCTTCGGTATTGGGAACCACTGTTAAGCATTGAGAACTGAGTGACTTATAATAAAAAAGCCGCTCTTGGGAAGCGGCTTGATTTCATTCAAAAGTGCCTGGATTAAATGGCCATTTCGCCCATGTAATTCGCTACACCTTCATGTGATTCTTTCATTCCCTTGCTGCCTTTGGTCCAATTTGCCGGACATACCTCGCCGTTTTCTTCGAAAAACTGGAGAGCATCTACCATACGCAATGCCTCATCCACGCTGCGGCCAAGTGGCATATTGTTCACCACCTGATGCTGTACGATTCCGTTTTTATCGATGAGAAACAGACCGCGGTATGCGATCATTTCACCGGAAGCGATAAGATTCATTTCTTCATCGTATTGATACTCACCGGACAATACACCGAATGCATCTGAGATTGTTTTTGTCGTGTCTGCAACGATCGGATACGTGATGCCTTTAATACCACCGGCCTCTTTTCCCATCTGCAACCATCCCCAATGAGATTCTTCGGTGTCGGTGGAACATGCCACGACAGCCACGTTGCGGGATTCAAATTCTTCGAGTCTTTCTTGAAATGCGTGCAATTCGGTCGGACACACGAATGTGAAATCCTTCGGATAAAAGAAGAAAATGACGTGTTTTTTACCGATGAATTGATCGAGTGAATAATCTGAAACGATTGTTGTGCCTCTTTTAACGGCGCTTGCTTTGAATGACGGAGCTTTTTTACCTACCAAGACTGACATACTTGTTGATTTGTTGATTTATTGATTTGTTGATTTGACAATGTGATGATGTGATGATGTGACGATGTGACGATGTGATAATGTGACGATGTGATGATTTGAAAATGAAGTCTGGGTTAAATGTGCAGTGCCCTTTTAGCGCTGGCGTCTAATGCGGCTTCTTTGAAGCTTTCGGTGAAGGTAGGATGAGCATGGCTGATGCGACCAATGTCTTCGGCGCTGGCGCGGAATTCCATGGCCACGACTGCTTCGGCAATGATGTCTGCTACTCTAGGTCCAATCATATGAACTCCGAGAATTTCATCCGTGTCTTTGTGAGCCAATACTTTGATCTGACCATCGAGATCCATGCTGGCGCGTGCGCGGCCACTTGCTTTGAAAGGAAATGATCCGGATTTGTAAGGAACACCGGCCTCTTTTAATTGCTCTTCTGTTTGACCAACACTCGCAACTTCCGGCCAGGTATAGACCACACCGGGGATGAGATTGTAATTGATGTGCGGTTTTTGGCCGGCAATAGTTTCGGCAATGAAGACGCCTTCTTCTTCCGCTTTATGCGCAAGCATAGCACCTTTGATGACATCACCAATTGCATAGATGCCGGGAATATTAGTCTGTAAATGTGCATCCACATTCACACGACCGCGTTCATCCAACGTCACTCCAACTTTGTCAAGTCCGAGCTCATCTGTGTATGGCTTGCGACCAACGGCTACCAAAACGTAATCTCCTTCGAGAACAAGTTCTTCTCCCTTTGCGTTGTCAGCTTTTACTGTGACTGTTTTCCCTTTCGTGGTTACTTCTTTTACTTTATGAGAAAGATAAAACTCGAAATTATTTTTCTTCAACACTTTTTGCAATTCCTTTCCCATGGTGCGATCCATGGTTGGAATAATGCTGTCCATAAATTCTACGACACTCACTTTCGCACCTAGTCGGCCATACACACTTCCGAGTTCAAGACCAATAACACCGCCGCCAATAACGATGAGGTGTTTTGGAATCTCTTCAAGTTTTAATGCTTCCGTACTTGTGATGATACGCTTCTTATCAATCTTGATGAATGGCAGTGAAGCCGGTTTGGAACCAGTTGCAATGATGATATTTTTTGCACCTACGCTTTCAATTGTTCCGTCTTCCTTTTTAATCGCGACTGTGTTTTTATCTATAAAAGATCCATGCCCATGAAGAACGTCGATCTTATTTTTTTTCATCAGAAAATTGATCCCGGCAACCGTTGCGTCTACCACATCCTGTTTTCTTTTGATCATTTGAGCAAGGTTGACTATCGGTGCAGAAGCCAGATCGATGCCATGCTCTTTGAACGTATGGGTGGCGTTGTGAAAATGCTCGGAAGAATCCAGCAATGCCTTACTTGGAATACAACCCACATTCAGACAAGTTCCGCCAAGTGCATTGTATTTTTCGATGAGCGCTGTTTTGAGTCCGAGCTGAGCACAACGAATGGCAGCTACATAACCGCCTGGTCCGGAGCCTATAATAACAACATCATATTGATTCATATATCAGTAAAATTGGGGGCAAAAGTATTCCAGAAGTGTGCGAATTGTTGCTAGCAGAGCATGATGCAGGACAACAAATCAGCAGACTCTTGTCATGACAGTCACAATTCCTCCGGTCTAAATGTTTTCCGGAAATTGTACAGGAGGTGAAGAAGAAAATTTGCTTTTCATAATTCTCCACGAGAATGAAATCCAGTTTTGGAGAAAGCCGAATGCTCCTTTTCTATCAGGGAAAATGGTACAGTATTGCACAAAGGCGAGATGATGAATGTACCGCAGACTTTCCTTTTTGTAATATGCAATCACTTGCTGCTCACCGGATAGCCTCCATGCATAAAGTCGTTTGAGGTGATAGCTCACATAAATTTTCGGCTGAATGTTTTTGAAATTCTGTTGGATAAAACGAATTTCACTCGCCGCATGTTTTTGTCGCACTTCGCCTTCTTTCCAATGAATAACAATCGTCGGTTTCCACGAGGCAATGAAGTTATGACTGAGCGCAAATCGGGAAAAAAAATCAAAATCCTGGTGCCTTTGCAAAGTTTCATCGAACAAAACTTTTTTCGCAGCAGTTGTGCGAACGATGTAGGAAGAGGTGTTCGCAAAACCAACAGAAAGTAAGTATTCAACCGGATGCAGATTGGAAGGAATTTCACGACTCACCACGTAACGTCTTGATTTTCCATCATCGATAAATGAGCTTCCATAAATGCCATCCGCATTTTGCGCTTTGATTTCATTCACCTTCACACTTAGGTGGTCTGGAAGCCATTCATCATCGCTGTCGAGAAATGCGACAAACTCTCCACGAGCATTCTGTATTCCGAGGTTGCGCAACACATTTGCGTTTGACTTTTTTTCATTTCTAAAAAAGCGAATGCGTGGATCGTTGAATTTATCACAGACTGTTTTCAGATCCACTTCAGAAGCATCATCCATGACCAAAATTTCGAATTCCGCTTCTTGCTGAAGTAAAACTGATCTGACGGCTCGTCTTAGTTCATCCGGCCGGTTATGCACCGGAATGACAGCAGATACAAGCGGATGAGCAGCGGAGGTCGTCATAGAATGGGGTCAAAAATAAGAGGATGAAAGCACCTTCGGTCGGATAGTTTTGCCGGCAGTTACCAATGTGTCTACTTTTGGGCGGGATATGAGTCATCCGGAAAACAGCAACGAAGATTGGGATCTTGTCATACAGTCGAAGAGTCATTGGCTCAGGCTGAATCTCGCCGAAGTGTGGCGTTACCGGGATTTGCTCATGCTTTTAGTGAAGCGTGATTACAAAGCTTCGTTCAAACAAACCATCCTCGGACCAATCTGGTTTTTTATCCAGCCATTGCTCACATCTTCCGTGTATGCGGTGATTTTCGGCAATATTGCCAAGATCAGCACCGACGGAAATCCGCGATTACTTTTCTACATGGCGGGAGTAATTATGTGGAATTATTTTTCCACTTGCCTCACCTCTACTTCAAACACTTTTGTGACCAATGCGAATATTTTTGGAAAGGTTTATTTCCCGAGATTAATCATGCCTGTTTCAGTGGTGATCTCCAACCTGCTTCGATTCTCCGTTCAGTTTTTGTTTTTCATCGCATTGGTGATTTATTTCATGAATGATCCGCAATACACGGTGCACTTGACGTGGGCTGTGGTATTTACTCCGGTCTTTCTCATCATCATGGCATTGCTTGGTTTGTCAATGGGATTGATTGTTTCTTCATTGACTACAAAATATCGTGATCTGACGCACCTTGTTGGATTCGGTGTGCAGCTAATGATGTATGCAACACCGGTGGTTTATCCTGCTTCTTTTTTACAGGGAAAATGGAAAACTATCTTAGAACTGAATCCGATGACAGCGGTAATTGAAGGTTTCCGTTATGCGTTTATGGGCTCGGGATCTTTTTCACCCGGAATGCTTTTGTACAGCATCGGAGTAACACTTGTGTTGCTGCTCATCTCCATCATCATGTTTAACCGTGTTGAAAAAGGGTTTATGGACACCGTATAAAAAATCACATGTCGAAAGTTGTTCTCAGCGCGCAAGACGTAAGCAAAATGTACAAGCTCGGTTTGGTCAGCACCAAATCGCTTGCCCACGACCTGAACAGGTGGTGGCATACGGTGCGCGGCAAAGAAGATCCATATATGATGATTGGGGAATCGAATGACCGATCTGTGAAAGGTGACAGCGAATATGTATGGGCTCTGAAAGATGTGGGATTTGAAGTAGGCGAAGGTGAAGCCGTCGGAATTATTGGCCGCAATGGCGCAGGCAAATCAACGTTGTTGAAATTGCTTTCTCAGGTGACGCAGCCGACTACAGGCACCATCAAAGTAAAAGGAAGAATAGCAAGTCTATTAGAAGTCGGCACGGGTTTTCACCCGGAGTTGACGGGAAGAGAAAACATTTTTCTCAACGGCGCCATTCTCGGAATGCGCAAAAAAGAAATTGTGCGTAAGCTGGATGAGATCATTGCATTCAGCGGAGTTGAAAGATACATCGACACACCTGTAAAGCGCTACAGCAGCGGGATGTATGTGCGACTTGCATTTGCAGTTGCAGCGCATCTCGAGAGTGAAATCCTCATTGTCGATGAAGTTCTTGCCGTTGGCGATGCAGAATTTCAGAAGAAATGTTTGGGTAAGATGGGCGAAGTAAGCAAAGGCCAGGGACGCACGGTGCTTTTCGTAAGTCACAATATGCATGCGATCAAAACACTTTGTACGCGTGCTATTTATATGCAGAACGGCATGCTGAAAAGCGATGGCAATGCACAATTGATCGTAGATCAATACCTGAGCGGCTATGATAGCATGGACACTGCGCGGACTTACGAAAACACATTATCAGATAGAAGTGTCTACCTGGAGCGCGCAGTGTGTGAAAATGCGAATGGTGTAGAGAAGTATATGTTCACCGCAGATGAACCGATTCGCATTCGTTTGACCATTAAAAAACAAACTCCAGTTCGTGGAGTATTTCTGCATTTTCTGATAAAAAACAACGAAGAAATTGCGCTGCTGGAAACAGACAGTCGCGAAGGAGGCTATCCGGAAATCGATACAGATACCGAAGGAGAATTTACCTCGGTCATTCATATACCGCAACGACTTTTAAAATCCGGAAGATTCCATGTCTGTCTCGGAATCGCAAGCACGCAGCACGATCCATTTCAAATCGAATCGCTCGATTCGTTTATGTCATTCGATGTACTGGCGGATAAAACGCCGCGTGATTCGAGAAGGAATAGTGTGTTGAGTACGATTCTGGAGTGGAAGACGGCGTAGTTATTTTAACTAGCCCTGTTTCCGGAAATACACATTACTTTGATAGAATCACCCCTGGGACATTTTTTTCAGACATTTGAATACCTCAAAATTAAATCTGAAACATCTCGAATATACTTCTTCATCGTTTTCCTCTTGTACACTTGAATATATGACGGGTGGTGAATTGAGACAAATATCGTTTCAGACTCTCTTCGTATTTCAAGATTACGATTTTGAGTAATAAGTTCAGATCTATTGTTGCCATTCACAAAACTCGAAACTTGCTTACCCAAAAGAAAAACTAATCTGGGCCTTATTCTTGAAATTTCCTTTTCCAAATTACCATAACACGAACTCATTTCTTCAAACTTAGGATAGCGAATTTTCCCATGCTCTGTCGGTAAACACTTTACAAGATTAGTTTTATAAAATTCAACATCCGTCGTTTGTTCTTCGATTTCTAAAATTAATCTTCCGGAACTCGTTGTGGGAGATAATGGAGTATCAATTTTTGTGCATTCGACTTTAACAGCCGATAGACCCACCCACATCACATCTGCTTTAGTTTTATTGTCCAATAAAGGACGTTGATTCTTACATAGCTGGCAATTTTCACATTGACCGATTACTTTTTGAAGTGAAGTAGTTCTGCCCATTGGGGGTAAATATAGAACTTACGTTCAAATTAGTAGTTTCATAAATAAAATCATGCACTCTTTCTAAGTCCACGTCTGAATAATTACCACTATGGAAATTGAACTGCAATCTGCCAACTAAAGCTGAAAGGTCCGAGTTCGGTTCGATTTGATCAACAGATGCTATTCGTTCCGAGACATCATACTTCTCCAAATTATGAAATAACTCTGTTCCATGATAAGGCCGAAACTGAAAAACGCTAGTCCGAAATTTGGAAGATGTGTTACGCGCGAAGTCCCGAAAATATTTTGCCAAATCAAATGTCATTTGCATATCCTCCAAAGTTTCACCTGGAAATCCAAATATGAAATATCCTTTGATACTTATCCCCGCATCCAGCAAGTTTGTAAGATTCTCCATGATCGTTTCGACATTTGGAGTCTTATGAATTTGCTTCAAAATTCGTGGAGAGCCGGACTCAATTCCGATGAACAACTCATTGCAACCGCTATCCTTCAATAACTTTAATGTATTCTTATCAACGCCTTTGAAAGTTTGCACATGCGCCATTGAACGCCAGTTGAGGCCTGACTTATTAAAAACTCTAATTGCTTTCTCTACGCAATTATTCGTTTTTAGAAATAAGTCATCAAGCACCCTGATTGATTGAAGATTCGGATACAAGTTCTGAATGCGATCTAATTCGTCAATGATGCTTTTCTCACTTTTTTCACGAATACCAAATTCACGACTCAAAGAACTTGCGGCAGCACAGAAGGCGCAATTATAAATGCAGCCTCTGCTAGTGATAATATTTGCTTCAGTGAAGCCAAAAGGATGAATCGTTGGCTCATTCACGAAGAATGATCTATCAAGTTTATCCTCTGAAATGTCTTTTACATAATAAACAGAATCACTATAGACACCGTAAAACCGGCAGTTGTTGTTCTCCCACGAAGGATTTTCTTGTACACAATTAAAAACTATATCGGGTACTATAAGTTCACCGTCGCCATGAACTATATCGATTTGACGATTGGTGTTCCATTCAGAAATTGCTTCCTTTAAACTCTTCGTCGATAGGCCACCTAAGATAAAATGGGTATCGAATTCAATGGATTCCACAATATCCTTCACTAATTCAAAATTCGTAGTAAAAATATTTATACATATGAATTCTGGCCGTGAATCTTGAACCGATTTGACTATTTCGGCAACCGAAATATTCAAAGCAACTGCATCAAGTAGTTCTACTTGAACCCCTTTGATTTTCAATGCAGTTGCAATCAGACCAAGGCCAATTGGTGGAAGAGCATCTTCATCGTACAGAGGATTCTTTTCTCTGAACAAAGGCGAATTGACAACAAATACGCTCATCACATTAAGTCAGATAAAGAGTTTTATACAAATCGGTTTCCTCTTTGGACGGAATTCTGGCCTTAGTCCAAACTAATTCCCAGATATTATTGTAAAGCGCACCGCTCGTATTTGAGATGTCGGTTTCAATTGCTTTATAATTTCCAGGTGCAACCTTGGTATATATGAGAATCTTTGTCACGCCATGTAATTCTTTCATCCGGCCACGAATTCGTAAATCAGCCTTTTCAGGCTCATAATATCGTAGCTCAGCTCCAGCAAAATCATGAAGAATCTTTCCGAATCGAATTCTATCTGAATTCGTTTTCGGTGCTTCGCAAAGAATATAAAGATGAGTAAAACTATTGGATCGGAGACATACATATTGTGGGTTCTGATCTATCTGTGTTGGCCCATTCCCTAAAAAGTTCAAATCACCCCCAAACAGTCTGAGTTGAGCATGATCCGCGTTGGCAGTAAAGTTGTTGATGATCGGGTTCAATTCAGCTATGGAGAATACGTTTCTGACAACAAGAAATTTCTTTGTATACCAAAACAGAATAACATTTGCCACAACAGAAATAGCGAGCACAACGATTCCATACCAATTCGGTAAAAAGAAATCGTTTGTGAAGTAATAAAGTGAAAACAACACAAAGAAAATCGCCAAAACACAAAATGAGTATATGAAATAATGAAGTTTGTTTCGTTCGTTGGAGGCAATTAGTTTACTCCGCAACGCCCCGAAAAAGGCTCCTAGGGCGATCGATCCTAATGATAGTAATACTGAAGTGATTTGGTCAAAAGTCATAAGCGTAGTTATAGTATTGCTAAAGTAATGATTTAATCATTGCGTCGATCTCAATTTTTGGTGACCTTGAATTTACAGTCTTGTACATTTCAAGTTTCTCAATTGCATATGCCCCTGTAATTATTCCGCTTTCAAAAAGCTCTCGCACTATCCAAAGGACACCTCTAACACATAGTCCATCGCTCTCTGCAATTCTCCTTAAACTACCATCAGCGCTGAGTAAAACGGCATCTTTCATTTTTGCCAAATAAAGAATTGAACAATCTGCATAACTTAAACCTGGGTATTGGTCACAAAGTGCTTGCACTATTCCAAATTCATCTGTGGTATCCACTATTAATCTTTGATCGTTGATGAAGGAACTTACGATTTCAAAATGCTCTGCGTCAATGATTTCTGCAATGACTTCGCGCGTTGTCAATACCATATATCCCAAATGAAAAAATTCATCCGCCAAATTCAAATCAATTAGGTCAAAAAGGATGCAGGTATCCTTAACATATATTCTTTCAGAATTTGCTATCATCCCTTCGCAATTCATTTATATCAATCCCACTAATCGCGGAAGCCTTGCTGAGACTTATCAAGCCTTCAGACAATGCCCGGTAGACATTTTGAAAAAGTGATTTAGCAGATTCATTTCCTTGATACTTTCCTGGTTCCTTTTTAGATCCATATGTTTTGCTCATATAAATTACCCAACGTTGATAATAGTTTGGAGTAATAATTCCCATATCTCTCAGGCGCAGAACAATCGCTCTGATGGATATACCATAATATTCTTTCACCAGAATTAATTCCTTGATATCAATATAAGTTCGTTGACCTGAACCAATTTGACTAACCAACATTTTACTGGGCAATAAAAAGCAACTTGCAAAAAAATGACAATAAATTTCTATTTCCTTGTGTTCTAGTTTTAACTCATCAAGCCTTAACAAAAGATGAGCGAGTTCATGAATAATAGTAAATCTGATTCTCTCCAGTGATCGTTCCTTGCAATTCACCACTACTAATGGAATATTGGAATTTGTAATGACGGCAAACCCATCAATATCATCTGCTTCCTCGATCAAAAACACTTTAATGCCCCTTAGTTCAAGTGTATCAGCAAGATTGGGAATCGGATCATTGCCCAACTCCCACGAGGCTCTAAGAAAATTAGCGGCGAGTTCCACATCCTCCCTTTTTTCAATATTAAACTTGTGCAGTGGATTTAAAAACTCGTTAGAAATATTTAGAATATTTTCAATTTCAAGACATCTCTCAACATAATCCTTCGCTCTCTCAACAATCGATTCCTCATCCTTTTTACTCAGTGATACTCTTTTCCTAAACTGGATTTCCCCAAATTCAACTTGATTTTGTCTTATGAAGAAGTCTGGCTTCAACTTTAAAACTTTGGACAATTCCAATAAAGTTTGACTTGTGGGGTTCATCAGCCCCAACTCATACTTATTTAGTGCTTGTTTCGAAATACTATTTCCCAAAGCATTAGCCAAATCCTGCAACGACCATCCGGCCATTTTACGCGCAAGTTTGAGCCGTTGACTAAAATTATTTTCTTTCTTGGACATTGTGAGAAAATTGATCCGGTTGACAAATATACATATTTATATGCAAATGTCAACCTTCTTATCAATATTTTTTTATACGACCACTGGATATATCCCAAACCCCAAGTAACAAGCATACAATGTAATTCCACATTTTTACCGACTTTTGCAAAGCCTTATGATCAATTGGACAAACAAAAAAGTACTGGTAACCGGAGCCGATGGATTTATCGGTAGCCATCTGGTGGAAGAACTGATAGACAAGGGAGCAACTGTTCGCGCCTATGTTTTTTACAACTCTTTCAATACCTGGGGATGGATCGACACATTTCCCGAAGAGAAAAAAGCGAAACTGGAAATTTTTGCCGGTGATGTGCGCGATCCGAATGGTGTACGCACAGCCATGAAAGACATCGATGTCGTATTTCACCTCGCTGCATTGATTGCCATTCCTTTCAGTTATCACTCTCCAGACACGTATATCGACACCAATGTAAAAGGCACATTGAACATTGTGCAGGCCGCCAAAGATCTTGGTATTTCGCGCGTACTTGTCACATCAACGAGTGAGGTTTATGGCACTGCACAGTATGTGCCGATTGATGAAAAACATCCTCGTCAGCCGCAGTCGCCATATTCAGCATCTAAAATCGGCGCAGATTGCATCGCTGAATCTTTCTACCGGAGTTTCAATACTCCGATCACTATCGTGAGACCTTTTAATACGTTTGGTCCAAGACAAAGTGCACGCGCAGTCATTCCAACCATTATCACTCAATTAATGGATGGCATGGAAGAAATCAAACTGGGTGATTTGATACCGACACGCGACTTGCTATATGTAAAAGACACGGCAAAAGCATTTGTTGCGATTGCTGAAAGTGACGAACTGATAGGTCAAGATTGCAACATCGCCACCGGTGAAGAAATATCCATAGGTGATCTTGCTCAAAAGCTCATCAGCATCATCAATCCTTTAGCACGAATTATCGGTGACGAACAACGCATCCGTCCTGAAAAAAGTGAAGTCTACCGACTACTTGGAAGTTGTGATAAACTAAAGCAATTCACTAACTGGCAGCGTGACACATCGCTTGATGAAGGATTGCGACTGACCATCGATTGGTTTGCGGATACCAGAAATCGCAGCGCATACAAATCACACATTTATAATCTCTGAGTGAAAAATATCTCCACCAAAGAAGTCATCACATTCATCCGGGAGATGTATCAAAAGCCGGAAGGTTTTATTCCGCTTCATGCTCCACAGTTTGGTGGCAATGAAAAAAAATACCTGGAGAAAACAATTGACTCCACATTTGTTTCATCCGTTGGTCCATTCGTTGATCGTTTCGAACAAATGATTCAGGAGTACACCGGAGCGAAATACGCCATCGCAGTTGTGAATGGAACTGCTGCGCTTCACATGGGATTGATGTTAGCCGGAACTGAAAGAGGAGACCTTGTCATCACTCAGGCCCTTTCTTTTATCGCAACCTGCAATGCCATTTCGTACATCGGAGCAGAACCTTGTTTTGTAGATGTCGATCCAAAAAATCTTGGCTTGTCCGTTGATGCACTCAAACAATTTTTACAAAAAGTTGAAATCAAAAACGGTAAAGCAATTCATCTTCCTTCGGGTAAAAAAATAGCTGCATGTGTACCGATGCATACGTTCGGTCTGCCAACGGAAATAGACAAAATTGTAGCATTATGCAGTGAATACGGAATTCCTGTTGTTGAAGATGCCGCCGAATCTTTGGGTAGCATTTATAAAGAAAAGCACACGGGCACTTTCGGTAAGATCGGCACCTACAGTTTTAATGGAAATAAAACCATCACATGTGGTGGCGGTGGCATCATCGTTACGAATGATTCTGCCATTGGAAAAATGGCGAAACACTTGACGACGCAATCAAAAGTTCCGCATCGCTGGGAATTTGTGCATGACCACATCGGATACAACTATCGATGTCCGAATCTGAATGCCGCACTTGCCTGTGCACAGATGGAACAACTGGAAGGATTTATCGAAAACAAGAGAGAAACTGCTCATCACTATGAAGAGTTTTTCGCAGAAAGCAATATTGGTTTTGTAAGTGAGCCAAAAGAATCACGATCCAACTATTGGCTAAACGCCGTGTTGCTTTCATCAGCAGCAGAGCGCGATCATTTTTTACAAGAAACAAATGACAACGAAGTGATGACGCGTCCGGTGTGGGAACTCATGCAGCGGCTACCCATGTTTCGCGATTGTATTCACGACGACTTAACGAACAGCATTGATATTGCATCGCGGCTTGTCAATATCCCAAGCAGCGTCAGGATTTAATTATGCTCAAGAGCAATTACTATAGCGAAACAGACCTTCAGGATTTCGGTTTTAAATCGATCGGAAAAAATGTGCGCATTTCTTCCGATGCAAGAATTTATGGGGAGAAAAATATCAGCATTGGAGACAATGTGCGGATTGATGATTTTGCAATCCTCTCCGCTGCAAATGGTTTCATTGAAATAGGCAACAATGTTTTTATTGCTCGCAATTGTCATCTGAGTGGAACGATGGGATTGCGTATCAAAGACTTTGTAACGCTCGCCGGAAATGTGACGATCTATACTGCATCCGATGATTACACCGGTGAAAGTCTTACGGGACAGGCAATTCCGCCGCAATTCACGAAATTGCATGGAGGCACGATTGAATTGAACAAACACACCATCATTGGAACCGGATGCGTGATCATTGGTCCGGCAATACTAGGAGAAGGTACAAGTCTTGGTTCGATGAGCCTTGTCAACAAAGACCTCGAAGGCTGGAATATTTACGCCGGCGTTCCCGCAAAAAAATTGAAACCAAGAAGTAAAAACACATTGGAATTGGAGAAAGAATACCTTGCCTCATTGAAATCATGAACCACGTTTTGATCATAGCAGAAGCGGGCGTCAATCACAATGGCGACATGGCGCTTGCCCGTAAATTAATTGATGCAGCTGCAGAAGCAGGCGTCGACTACGTAAAATTCCAAACCTTCAAAGCAGATAATCTTGTTAACAAAGAAGCAGAAAAAGCAGATTACCAGAAAGCGACGACCAACAAATCCGAAACTCAATGGGAAATGTTGAAGAGACTTGAATTATCTGAACGAGATCACGACGAATTGATAACATATTGTGAACAAAAAGGGATTCGATTTTTGTCAACACCCTTTGATATCGCCTCCATTCAACTTCTTAAATCCAGAGCTATCAACATTGGCAAAATTCCTTCAGGTGAATTGACCAATAAACCTTTCATCGAGGCAATGGCAAAAGCATTTGACCGACTGATTCTAAGCACTGGAATGTGTACCATCGACGAAGTTGTTCAAGCAATAGCTGTGCTCACAGCAGCCGGTGCATTGTTGGAAAACATTACAGTACTCCATTGCAATACGGAATATCCGACACCAATGAGCGATGTAAATCTCAGAGCTATGGAAACGCTTCGCAATGTTTGTCGCACGACGGTTGGATATAGTGATCATACCATTGGCATAGAAGTTCCGATTGCGGCTGTTGCATTGGGGGCTCAACTGATAGAAAAGCATTTTACCCTCGACAGGAACTTACCTGGACCAGACCATAAAGCATCACTTGAACCAGGAGAGTTGAAGGCTATGGTAAATTCCATTCGAAATATCGAATTGGCTATGAGTGGCAATGGAATAAAGGAACCAAGTGCTTCAGAAAAAAAAAATATGGTAATCGCAAGAAAGAGTATCCATATCGCACGAAATATCCCAAATGGAAAAATAATAGAAGAGGAAGATCTGATCATGTTGCGGCCTGGTGATGGTATTTCACCAATGGAAATTGATCAGGTTTTGGGAAGGAAAACAAAACATGCGCTGAATGCGAATGATAAACTTCAATGGGCACAACTAGAAGATTACAAATAGGAATTCTCACAAGCTCACGCGCGGATTATGGGATTTATCTTCCACTCTTGAGACAATTGACAAAGGATGGAAGACATGATATTTCTATCGTTGCATTTGGTACACATCTTTCGAAAAAGCACGGTTATACGATCGATGAAATATTGAAAGATGGATTCGAAGTACCGTATAGGTTCGAAACTGCACCAATTGAAGATACACCAGAAGCCATTGTGACTTCGATGGCGTTGACAATGCAAAAATTTGCATCGTTCTGGAGAGAACATGCTACTTCGTTTGATGTTGTGTTTTGTCTTGGTGATCGATATGAAATGTTTGCTGCCGTCGCATCCACGGTTCCTTTCAATATCCGACTTGCACATTTGCACGGTGGTGAAACAACGCTTGGTGCAGTGGATAACGCGTTCCGGCACAGTATCACACAATTCTGCAAAATTCACTTTACTGCAACCGATTTATATGCGAAAAGAGTCATTGAGCTTCTTGATGATAATTCGAATATTTACAATGTGGGGGCGCTTGGACTTGATAACTTTCATCTCATTTCATTTTTGTCGGAGGACGAATTAAAAAAACAGTTTAACATTGAAGTGAATGAGCGGATCATTCTATGCACGTTTCATCCTGAAACCATTGGTCATGAGAACAATGCTAATCATGCACACGAGATAGTTGAGTCAATTAGGTCGCTTGATGATTATCGTGTGGTGATTACAATGCCGAACGCAGATACGTCCGGCAATGTCATTCGTCAAATATTTCAAAATGCGTTTCAAGATTCGCAGCAGGTAAAATTGGTCGAGAACCTTGGTACGCAGGGATATCTAAGTGCAATGAAATTATGTAGTATGATGCTCGGAAATTCCTCGAGTGGTATTATTGAAGCGGCATCATTAGGCAAATATGTCATAGATCTTGGTGAGAGGCAAAATGGAAGAGCGCATGGAGAAAATGTCATTCATTGTGAAATCCGAAAGGACTCAATTCTGAGGGCTATAAAATCAATAGCTTCACGACCTGAACTATCAGGAAATAACATTTACTATCAGGGTGGGGCTGCATCTCAAATTATCGAACGAATAGAAAGTATTTTATGCTGAAAGATTTTGTGACACATATTCTTGATTCCAGGTCAGATGCACGCGCAGCACTTCGGGCACTTGATTCATTACCAGAGTTTCACAACAGGACTCTATTTGTAGTAGATGAAGGCAATAAAATTTTGGGCACTGTCACAGATGGGGATATACGGCGTGGATTATTGAAAAACCTTGAAATTTCTGACTCCGTTACGACTTTCATGAATAGGTCTTTTAAGAAAATAATAAATAGACCTGGTTCACCTGACGAGCTTAAAGCATTTCGAAATGCGGATATTCGAATAATTCCTGTGGTTGATGAAAATTCTCTACTCACTGATGTCATAGATCTGGATAAAACACGGACAATACTTCCATTAACGGCAGTGATCATGGCCGGTGGCAAAGGAGAGCGCCTGCGCCCATTGACCGATACGGTTCCAAAACCAATGCTAAAAATCGGAGATAAACCGATCATTGAACATACAATTGACAGGTTGATCCAATTTGGAATCAAGGATATTTTTATAAGTATCAATTATCTTGGGGATCAAATAAAAAATTATTTCGGAGATGGAATTCGAAAAGGAATTTCGATTCGTTATCTGGAAGAGACAACTCCACTAGGGACCATAGGATCGCTTTCGATGATTCCAGAAATTGAAAATGAAACAATTCTTTTGTTGAATTCCGATCTGCTAACCAATCTGGACTTCGAAACAATGTATGAGGACTACATCAACAAAAACGCAATGATGACAGTAGCGAGTATTCCGTATCAATTTCAGGTACCTTATGCGGTTTTGGAAACAAATGAAGAATTAGTTCATGCTTTTTCAGAGAAGCCGAGTTTTACTTATTACAGCAATGCCGGTATTTACTTGATTTCGGTAAAGACCTGTAATCAGTACATTCCCAGAGGTTCTTTTTACAATACAACAGACCTGATGGAAGAGGTGATTAAATCAGGAAGCCGCCTTACTCATTATCCACACATGGGCTATTGGCTCGACATCGGGAAATATCCTGATTTCATAAAAGCACAGGAAGACATCAAATACATCAAACTCTGATGAATGTTCTCTATGTCATTCCCGCGCGCAAAGGTTCCAAAGGTGTTCCTGGAAAAAATTCGAAATTACTCAAAGGCAAACCACTTGTTCAATACAGTCTGGAGACGGCTCTATCGCTTGCAAATTCTGTAGACATCTGTGTGACCACTGATTCAGATGATGTGATACAGATCGCAGAAAAACTGGGTATTGCTGTCCCGTTCAAGAGACCGGAACATCTGTCCACAGATGCTGCCGGCAGTCGTGAAGTCATCTTGCACGCCCTTGAACATTATCGCGCGTCAGGAAAAAATTACGATGTTGTAATTCTGTTACAACCAACGTCGCCATTCAGAAGAAAATCGGATATCAAAGAAATGATTTCTTTGTTCAATCAAAATATTGATATGGTGGTATCAGTAAAAGAAAGTCATGACAATCCGTACTTTTCGATGTTCGAAGAAAATGAAGAAGGTTTCCTTTCACTGGTAAAACCCGGGCATTACACGCGCAGACAAGATTGTCCGAAAGTCTATACTTATAATGGTTCGGTGTACGTTATTCGTGTTTCATCTTTTGAAAAAATGCCTGCAGCCGATTTCCCATGCATCAAAAAGTTTGTCATGGATGAATTGCATTCGGTGGATATCGACCAGCCATTTGATTGGAACATAGCCGAAATGATATTGGAAAAAAAATTAATTTCGCAAGGCGAATAACGTGGGGTATGCCCTGCCCCTTTTTTTGCTTATACACACATGATTGAAACCACCGGAGTAAATCCCAAACTCGATCGGATCTTAGAGATTGAAGCGAAGTATCCAGTGGAGACGTGGAAGATCAATGACGTTCACATCTGGCCGATACTTCGCATGCGCCTGTACATAGAAATCGCCGTAGAAGATCTCAATTCGCGATTCGATAAAAATACCATTGAAGCAGGAAAGAAAGAAGCTCAGACCATTCATAAAAAACGTCCTCCTTCCAAATTCGATTTGCTTCTGGATTATTTCAAGTTGTTCTGGTTTTGGTTAAAACCACTCAAAAAATCAAAGGCCATTTTTGTAACACCCGGAGCCTACAACGATAGTTTCGGAGGAAAAATTTACCACAAATTTTTTGATCCCATACGATTGAGTTCGGAAGAATACAAAAACTCTTACATCATTGAGATAGGAAAAAATCCTTCAAATCAACTTCTAAATACATTTCACATCACGAAATTCGATTTTGTGCCGAATGTTTACAACAGACACATCCGAAAAAAACTTTTGATCACACAACTTGAAGGTTACGATGCGTTTTGTGAGGAAGTAGCAGAAGTCACATCCGTGGTGAAAAGATTTCCGCAGCGGGCAATGATCGAGGCATATTACACCATCAAACAATACGAAGCATTTTTTAAATTGCTCATCAAAAAAACAGGTGCGACTGAAGCATTCAGTTTGTGTTATTACCTCGATTCATATATCATTTTCGCGATGAATCTTGCGGCATACAAACTCGGAATTGAATCAACGGATATTCAGCATGGTGGTCAGGGACCAATTCACCTCGCCTATAGCAAGTATCGCCGCCTTCCGGATGGAGGACGGTACGAAATCATGCCGAAATCATTCTGGTGTTGGGATAAATTTTCAGCAGCAGAAATAGAAAAGTGGAGCACCTTGCCGGCGAGTAAACATCGCGCATTTGTAGGCGGTCATCCCTGGCTGAAATTCATCAAAGAACAACTCAATGAAAAAGCAAATCATGATATTGCTGTTTTGCATACCCTACAGCCTCTGGGGGATCTTGTTCCTGAGTCGATGATCAATACCATTTTAGCAACCGGCACAGAAGTGAAATGGATTCTGAGATTGCATCCACGAACAAAAGGAAGGAAGGGCGAACTTGAGGAAATCATCCGAAAAAATCAGCTGGAGAACTATATACATCCGGCCACTTTTTCAAATATCTCATTGCCGGAGTCGATGGCGCTTTCGCGTGTACACCTCAGTCGCTGGTCGGGTTCTATCATCGAGGCATCCATCATGGGCGTGCCGAATATTATCCTGGATCCTATTGGCGTGATGTCCTTTCAACAATGGATTGATGAAGGTCATTCGTATGATGCAACAGCGCTCAATGCTCAGCAAACAGCTGATCTGATTCATAAGTTGATCGCTCAATATCAGAAATAAGCAAACGAGCTTCACGAATATCCTTTATGTACGAGATTAAGATAGACATGTGAATAACCGGCACAACCACACTAAAAAGCAAGTGTGGGCCGTTCTATTTTCGTCATAATGGTAAGTTATCTCGACCTCATACTGCTTATTCCGATCGGTTTTGCGCTTTGGAAAGGATGGAAAAATGGCTTCGTGATGGAGGTTTTTTCAATGCTGGCCTTGTTCGTGGGAATCTATGCTGGAGTTCATTTAAGTGATTGGACCGCTTCATTCCTTCATGATAAAATGGATATGCAATCAGAAAATCTGCCGATCATTTCTTTCGTCATTATCTTTTTACTTGTATTGGTAGGACTATTTTTTCTTGGAAAACTTATTACAAAAAGCGTCAGTGCAGGCGGTGGAGAACGTTGGAATCAGGTTGGAGGAGCATTCTTTTCACTTACCAAAACACTCCTTTTCCTGAGCATCTTTTTTGTGCTATTCAACGCATTGGATCGTAAATATTCGTGGTTACCGAACCAACAAAAGGACAAGTCCTATTTTTACGAACCCATCTACAATTTTTCTCTTTTCTTGTTACCATCAGTAGAAAACAGTGATTTCTACAAAAAGCTCGAAGAGAAAAATCTGGCGCCGATTGAGGTTGCGGAAGAAAAAGTCGTTGAGCCAAAGCAAGTGAAAACAGCAGGTAAATAGGTTAATTCAACCCTGACACCTGTTTTGACTGTCCTTTCAATCGGACAAAACTTAACCTCTCTTATCGTTTTTGATCTGCAATGATCACAACCTTTGCTGAGGTTAGTTGTTTATATCACCATGATTGGTTTTCACTTCCATCGATTCACTCCAGACACCGACAAGCGCACTCCGTTTGATCGGCTGTTGCCCCTATTTATTGAATTGCTGAATTATACCAATGGAGATCCTTCAGAAGCACTCGAGTTCATGGAGGAGATAGACAAACAAAACCCTCTCTTTACGGACACTTATTCACGCCAGGATTTCGAACAAGAGTTGAAACGAAGAGGATACATACGAGAGGAGTATCGTGAAGGTAAGGGAAAAGGAAAGGGGCGCGGAATGGGTATCACTGCCAAAAGCGAGCAGCATATGCGTCAAAGAGCCCTCGATCAGCTTTTCGGAAAAATGAAAAAAGCCACGCGCGGAAATCACAAAACGAAATTTACGGGTAATGGAGATGAGGCAACGGAGATGCGCAGGCCATTCAGATTTGGTGATAAGCCCGAGCAAATATTGATGAGTGAATCAATGCGCAATGCCCAAATCAATCATGGCGTCGATGATTTTATACTTTCAGAAAATGACCTGGAAGTTTTTGAAACAGAAAATGTTTCTCAGGCTTCGACAGTTTTGATGATCGACATTTCCCATAGTATGATTTTATACGGTGAGGACAGAATTACACCTGCAAAAAAAGTAGCAATGGCGCTGGCAGAATTCATCATGCGTCGTTATCCAAAAGACACGATTGATATTGTAGTCTTCGGCGACGACGCCTGGCCCGTTCAAATCAAAGATCTTCCCTATTTACAAGTTGGTCCTTATCACACCAATACGGTTGCCGGTCTTGAACTTTCCATGGAAATTTTACGTCGAAAAAAAGCCGGTAACAAACAGATCTTTATGATCACTGATGGCAAACCATCTTGTATTAAAGAAAACGGACAGTATTATAAAAACTCATTCGGACTTGATCCATACATCACCGGTAAGTGCCTCAATCTTGCAAGAGAGTGCAGAAAAAAGAAAATTCCGATTACAACATTCATGATTGCAACTGATCCATATCTGCAACAATTCATTGAAGAATTCAGTGAAGCAAATGGTGGTAAAGCATTGTTCACGGGTCTTGGTGGATTGGGCGATTCGATACTGAGTGATTATGAAAGGAATAGAAAGAGAAGGAGATGATTGTTAGAAGTGAGAAGTGAGAGGTGAGAGGTGAGAGTTGACAAAATAAATATTAATTAGGCAAAGAATTTTATGAAGAGCATAACAACATTGGGGCAACTGAAGGCGAGTGGCTATCAAACGAAAAGCATCAAAACAGAACTTCGCGAAAACCTGATTCAGTGCATGGAATCCGGCGTGAATCCATTCAATGGAATTATCGGATATGACGAAACGGTGTTGCCCGATATCCAACGTGCTATTCTGAGTGGTCATAATATCAATCTACTTGGATTGCGTGGTCAGGCGAAAACGCGCATTGCACGACAAATGACTAATCTTCTGGATGAATGGATTCCAATCGTTTCAGGAAGTGAACTGAACGACGATCCATTGGTGCCACTCAGCAGGTTTGCAAAAGATACCATTGCACTCAATGGCGACGACACTCCAGTCCATTGGCTTCATCGTTCAGAACGATATATTGAAAAACTTGCAACACCTGATGTTACCATAGCAGATCTTATTGGTGATGTAGATCCGATCAAAGCCGCAAACCTTAAACTGTCCTACAGTGATGAACGAGTGATTCACTTCGGACTGGTTCCACGCAGTAACCGATGCATTTTTGTGATCAACGAATTGCCCGACTTGCAGCCACGTATTCAAGTAGCCTTATTTAATATTCTGCAAGAAGGAGATGTGCAAATCAGAGGATTTCAATTGCGTCTTGAACTAGACATTCAATTTGTGTTCACCGCAAATCCCGAAGACTATACAAATCGTGGAAGCATCATCACACCACTCAAAGACCGCATCCAGAGCCAGATTCTGACGCATTATCCCAAAAGTCTTGAGATCGCACAACAGATTACGATGCAGGAAGCAAAACTTACAATAGCACAAAAAAAGCGCGTGCAGGTTCCAGCATTTATTTCTGAGCTGATTGAATTGGTTGCATTTGAAGCACGCACGAGTGAGTATGTCGATCAGAAAAGTGGAGTATCTGCAAGACTTACCATATCCGGTTTTGAAAATATGGTGAGTGCAGCAGAACGACGAGCCATCATCAATAAAGAAAAAAATACACTTGCACGCATCAGTGATATGATGAGCATTGTGCCGGCTATCACCGGAAAGGTAGAGCTTGTATATGAAGGTGAGCAGGAAGGGCCACAGTTCGTTGCGCTACGATTGTTGGGACAATCCATTCGCAAAAAATTCCCAAAAATTTTTCCAGGACCTGAAACCGTAAAAAGGAAAAAACTAAACAATCCGTACACAGCCATCAGTGAATGGTTTGCTAACAACGATCTTGAAATCTTGTTGGACGCTACTCAAAAAGATTACGCGCAGGCACTCTATCAAGTTCCGACACTGGCTGATCTGGTAAAAAAATATTGTCCCGGTTTAAATGAAGCGGAAAGCTTGATGATGATGGAATTTGTGCTTCATGGTCTTGCTGAATTTTCTGTCATTGGCAAAACAGTGATGGATAGCAGCATTGAATTCGGGGATATCATGAACAGCATATTTTCTCCGGATGAAGATGAAAACGAAGAGTAAGTCTTCCATCTTCAATTCGCAGATTAACTACGAAAAGTTCAAGTACAGAATTATTCCTTGATAAATTTCAAAGCAGGTATGATTCCATTTTCAGATTGATATTCTATCAGGTATGCGCCACCTGTTAGTTGATTCGTCTGCAGCATTATCTGATAGTGGCCTGTTGGAAGATTTTGTCTTTCAGACATCACCATTTTTCCTTCCATAGTATAGATTATGAATTGTCCGGAACGATTCTGTGATGAGTGAATGTTCAACGTCAACACGTCACCAACAGGATTTCGAACAAGGTCCATTCTGCTGATGTTGGATTCATCCATTGAAAACACGGATACTCCAGGCTCTGAATTCAAATCATTTTCCCATACTCCTCGTCCATAAGTAGCAGCGCGAAGTTTTCTCGAAGAGTACTGAATTTCCAGATCTGTGATGGAAGTATTCGGCATACCGACGCCAAAATAATCCCATTGGGTCGTATTCGGATTAAAAACAAAAACACCAACATCAGTTCCGATATACAAATCAAAGTAAGGACTCTCTTTGTCGATGATGGAAGCGTTGACAGGAATATTGGGGAGATTGTAACTCACGTTTGAAAATGTTACACCAGAGTTCTGCGAGTAATAAACCTTTTTGCCTGTTGCATATCCACTGATGGTCACCCAAATTTTAGATGGATCAGTTGGATGCACGACAAGACTGGTAGCTGCAGCATCACTACCAATGCCGGGAGCGATCAGCTCCTCATCCCAACTGTTGCCGCCGTTGAGTGTGTAATACAGAGTGTTGTTTCTCGTCGCATAAATCACATCACCATTAGATGGTGCAATTGTGAGCGTTGTCAAATCATTATCGACATCACCCGTCAGATTGTCGCTGATCGCTTCCCATGAGTCACCTTCATTGTAGGATCTGAATACTTCCTCGTATCCGGCAAAAAGGACCGAGGGATCTTCAGGACTGATTGCGTAGGGTGTCACCCATTGACCACCTTCCGTTTGCCAGGGGGTAATTTCATCGTAGGTATCACCATCCCATTGATCATACGAACGATAAAGTGTTCCATAGATATAAGTAGTATAAATGATCTGATCATCTTCATAATTGATGGCCACTTCCATTGCATCACCACCATTCGTTGCGCTCCATGCACCAGGCGCAATTCTTTTTCTGCCGCCGTTATCTTGTGTGCCACCGATCATAAAGATGTCATTCAACTGTGACACAGCAATACGGTAATATTGTGTGATGATCAAACCTGAAGTAAGTTCAGTCCATTGGGTATTTGTTTCATTGTATTTATACACGCCACCATCGTTGCAGAAAAAAATCTGATTGGTGATTGGATGATAAGCCACGTATCGATTATCTGCATGAACTTCTGTATACTCTCCTGAGTCGTACCAATCGGTGATTTGATCCCAATTGATACCGCCATCTTGAGATTCAAAAACAACCAGATAACCGCAGTACATTTTTTCCGGATTTGTAGGAGAGTATATAACAACTCCGTCCTCCGGCATATAAGAAATGAAGTGAACGTTTAGTCCACCATCATAGCTACCATACAATTCAGTATTGCCATCAATTGTTGATTGAATTCCGATGAGTTGGTCATCTGCAGGTGTGACCGTAATGTTGATGTAGTTTCCAGTATCATTAAAATCCGTCACTTGAAACCAAGTTTCTCCGTTGTTCTCTGATTTATACACCTCGCTGCTACCCCAATATTCATCCGTCACACAATAAAGTGATGAGCTGCTGCCGGGTTGAAAAAGCACATCTCGATGAGAACCCAGACGCACAGATTCCCAGGTTTCACCTCCATCCTGTGTGCGATACAAACCATTCGTTTGCGCAACAAAAATTTCCTCACTGTTCACTGGATTCATTGCCATTTTCAGAAAGGCTACTCCGTTTGTAAAGTCCCAATTATTTCCAGAAGGAAGCCAGGTCAATCCACCATCAACAGATTTATAGACTCCCAAACCGTAATTCCACCATCCATTGCTATCGCCAATTGTAATGTAGATGATATCTGGATTTTGATGATCCACGCAAATATTTCCGACACTCACATACGGCAAGGCATCACCAAGTGCTGAATATGTCTGACCACCATCAGTTGTTTTCCAAATGCCGCCAATCGGTGCACCAACAAAAAACGTATTCTGATCTGTAGGATGAAATGCAATGGCAATCGCTCTTCCCATACCGTTGTATCCACCATCACCTGAGGTTTGATTGATATTCGTCCATGGACTTGTGAGATCGCGATTCGACTCATCGCCCGAATGACAGAGTTCATCATAAATTCTTTTCTGCTGCAGAAGATCAGGAAAACTGCCATCGGGCATCACACGATCTTTCCAATACCATTCCCATCGTTTGTATTTTACAAAGTCGTTGTCGCCAGCGGCTAACAATTCTTCTCTTGTAGGATAACCGAAATAGTCTTCCGCAAGTCGTTGAATTTCATAAAAGTTTTGGTTATCACCGGCCGGAATCCGGAACGGAAATTCTTGTGCAAAAAGTCCAGTGGAAAAAAAGAGACCACAGAATAAAACAGACCTACGAAAAATAGTCATGCAGTGGAAAAATGGTGAGTATGAATATCAAGCGCAAAAATCATGTCTGACAGCATTTTAAAAGCAATCACAATTATGGAATAATAGCATTCCAACCAACACAATTTGCCGAATCAAACATCAAAAGAAGATGGAGATCAATTCTCAGGCTTCACATTGGCCAAGAGGTATTCGCGATTCATTCTCGCTATTACTTCAAGTGAAATGTTTTTTGGACACTGCACTTCACATGCGCCGATATTGGAACAATTACCAAAACCTTCTTCGTCCATTTGTTTCACCATGTTGAGCACGCGTTGTTTCCTCTCAACCTGGCCTTGAGGCAATAATGCGAATTGCGAAACTTTTGCGCCGACAAAAAGCATGGCACTTCCATTCGGACATGTAGCGGCGCATGCACCACAACCAATGCATGTAGCAGCATCAAATGCTTTGTCCGCATCATCCTTTGGAATTGGAATAGCATTCGCATCGATAGTGTTGCCGCTGGTATTTACAGAAACAAAACCACCGGCTTGTTGGATACGATCGAATGCAGAGCGATCCACCATCAAGTCTTTAATGACAGGAAAACCTTCGGCGCGCCAAGGCTCAACGTACACTGTTTCACCATCATGGAATGAACGCATGTGCAACTGACAAGTCGTAACGCCACGATTGGGTCCATGCGCTTCACCATTGATGAACATGCTGCATGATCCACAAATTCCCTCGCGGCAATCATGGTCGAATGCAACTGGGTCGTCTCCCTTTTCGACAAGCTGATCGTTCAACACATCAATCATTTCAAGGAATGACATGTCGGGCGAAATATCCTTTACCGGATACTCGACAATTGCACCTTTATCGTTGGAGTTTTTTTGTCTCCAGATTTTTAATCGTAGATTCATATTCAAAGCGTGTTAAGCGTGATAGCGAGTCAGCGTGTGCCGGCTATTATCACATTTTAATCTTTTGTTACTATGTCCTTTGCTTCAAGTTTCAATATCATAGAGGATAACATGCGTGCCAATTCATCCAACATCGAGTTGAGTTTTTCTGCTTTTTTCAGCTCTATAAACCCAAGTTCCATTGCAATGATCAGAAATGTTTCAAACTCATAGAGTGAACCACTCGATATCCTTAAAAAATGCACATAACTCTTTCTCGATTTTCTTCCCCAACCTTCTGCAATATTTGCCGGGATTGAAACCACTGAGCGCTTCATCTGCTGGGTCAGATTGTATTTCTCTTCTGCCGGCATTTCATCCAAAGTGATATATGCCTCCTTTACCAAAATGATTGCTTTCTGCCAAACAATCAACTCTTTATACGAATATATTTTTGCCACGATTTAACTTCTATCACACGCTTTCACGCTCACAACACGCTTTCACGCTTCTATTTATAACTTCGTTGCTGCACTTTGATGTTCTCATAAATCAATTCCTCCTTGTTCAAGCTTGGTGCTGAAGGATTCCCTGTCCATTCCCATGCTGAGACGAATTTGAAGTTTTCATCATCGCGCAATGCTTCACCATCCTCTGTCTGGTATTCTTCACGGAAGTGTCCTCCACAACTTTCTTTTCTTTCCAATGCATCAATGCACATCAACTCACCGAGTTCGAGAAAATCAGCGACGCGCAATGCTTTTTCCAATTCCTGATTCATGTACTCTGCCGTTCCGGGAATGCGTACGGTTTTATAAAACTCGGTACGAATTTGTTTGATTTCTTCAATCGCTTCACGCAAACCTTTTTCATTTCTTCCCATACCGCATTTATTCCACATCACTTTACCCAATCTTTTATGGAAATGATCGACGGGTAACGTTCCGCCATTGTTCATCAATTCATGAATACGAGCACGTACATTTTTTTCTGCTTCATCAAACTCAGGAGAATTTTCTGAAATATGTCCGGTACGAATTTCGTCTGCGAGATAATTTCCAATGGTGTATGGCAATACGAAGTATCCATCCGCAAGACCTTGCATAAGTGCTGAAGCCCCCAGTCTGTTGGCACCATGGTCGCTGAAGTTGGCCTCACCACAAGCGTACAGGCCGGGAACGGTTGTCATCAATTCATAATCGACCCAGAGTCCACCCATTGTGTAGTGTACTGCGGGATAAATCATCATCGGTGTTTTGTACGGATTTTCCGCAACGATTTGCTCATACATTTGAAACAGGTTGCCATATTTATCTTCAACTACTTTGGTTCCCATTTCAACAATCTGTGCTTCAGTTGCATTGTGAATTCCTTTCACACTTGCCTGCGCCTTACCATAACGAATGATTGCTGAAGAAAAATCGAGATAAACGGCTTCACCGGTTGCATTCACGCCGTAGCCTTCATCACAACGTTCTTTAGCCGCGCGTGATGCAATATCGCGAGGCACGAGATTACCAAATGCAGGGTATCTTCTTTCCAGATAATAATCGCGGTTTTCTTCTGCTATTTGTTCAGGCTTTAATTTCTTAGAGCGAATTGCTTCAACATCTTCTTTTCTTTTTGGAACCCAAATACGACCATCGTTACGAAGTGATTCAGACATCAACGTAAGTTTGGATTGATGATCGCCACTCACAGGTATGCATGTCGGATGAATCTGAGTATAACAAGGATTCCCGAACGTGGCACCGCGTTTATGTGCGCGCCATGCTGCAGTCACATTGCTTCCCATGGCATTCGTTGAAAGAAAAAACACGTTGCCGTAACCACCCGTGCACAATACAACGGCATGTGCTGAGTGTCTTTCAATGGCGCCTGTGATGAGATTGCGTGCGATAATTCCTCGTGCTTTTCCATTCACAATAACAACATCCAACATCTCATGGCGGTTGAGCATTTCCACATTGCCTTTACCAACCTGGCGTGACAATGCCGAATAAGCACCTAACAACAACTGTTGTCCTGTTTGTCCTTTAGCATAGAAAGTACGTGACACCTGAGTGCCACCAAAAGAACGATTATCTAAAAGTCCGCCGTAGTCGCGTGCAAAAGGAACACCCTGCGCAACACATTGGTCAATGATATTGGCGCTTACTTCAGCGAGACGATGCACATTGGCTTCACGTGCGCGATAGTCACCGCCCTTTATTGTATCGTAAAAAAGACGGAATGTAGAATCCCCGTCATTCATGTAATTTTTTGCAGCATTGATTCCGCCTTGCGCAGCAATGCTATGCGCACGACGTGGAGAATCCTGGAAACACAACGCCTTCACTTTGTAACCCATCTCCGCCAGTGATGCTGCAGCAGACGCGCCGGCAAGTCCGGTACCTACTACGATCACTTCAATGCTTCTCTTATTTGCAGGATTGACAAGACGCACATGGTCTTTGTAATCTGTCCACTTTTTGTCCAGTGGTCCTGAGGGTATTTTGGAATTGAGATTCATTCAATTTAATTTTATTCTACTTATTTAGGGCAACAATCAAATTTTTGACATCCGAGAAAGCATTTTCGAGTTCATCCATGTTCAAAAGAGGTAGTAATTTGAAGTCATGATCCAGTTTTGAATACTCTCCTTTGCTTGAACTTTTATTGGTTAAAAACTTGAGCTCTTTGCATGGATTCGATATTTGCTCTGCTCTTTTATGTTCAAGACTTTTAAAATCCAAACCATAAAAATGACCTAACACGTTTGGTTGAGATAGAAACCAGGACTCCATTTCCTGTATCATAAAAAAGCAAACATCTTCTCGTTCAACTAATTTATTATTTTTCAATCTAGTCGTTCGTTGTTCTTCCGGCCCATCCAAATCAATCAATAACCAATTTTTTTCATCCACTCTCGAGTTTAGAAAAGCTTTCACTGTCTCGTTAGAACTTCCGCCGAGTTTAATACGTGGCATTCTTTCCACTTTTCTTTTGAAGAGTTCCGAAAAACTCTGTCTAAGAAAGGCACCTTTACCGGAGGATTCTCCTTCCAGATAGAGCTTGCGTTCTACCATCGCGTACCTCCCAAATGACCTTTCATCCACAAATCTCCAGGGAGAAATGTTCCTTTCCATTCCTTGAATTGATCGGAAGAAAATTGATTCACGACCGTCGCGTTGGTGTCATCCTTTTCAAATACGCGAATGTTTTCTACGTTTACAAGATCGAGTAAAATCGGACTGTGCGTGGCGAGTATTACCTGGCTTGTTTTGGCGGCAACCCCAATTGCATTATGCAAATTCATGATCATGTCAGGATGAAGACCAAGTTCTGGTTCATCTATGCAGATTAGACCTCCGCGATTTGGATTGTATAAAATTGCCATCAGACAAAGAAAACGAAGAGTTCCATCTGAAATATGAATTGCGCCAACAGTTCTATCTAAAGTATCTTCTTCGATTTCCAACGAAAACCGACCTCCAATGGCCTTGACTTTCAAATCCCGAAAATGTTCATTGACACTTTTTAAATTTGATTTTATGTCATTGTAAGCACTTAAACTTTGGCTTTCAACGCTGTTAAGCACAGCGCACAAATTATCACCTCTGGAAGAAAGCTTTTCTTGATTCAACTGAGGAAAAGTCAAGCGCATAATTCCATCTTCTGAAACATCAAAATCACTATAAAGGTCAATCGACTCAACGGCATTTCTGAACGCCATTTGAGCCGCATATCTATCAGGATCTGAGACAAGTTTAAAAATGGACACTCTTGGATCAAAACTATAACTGTTACTCGATGATATCGAATCATCATACGTGTTCAACTCACGAAAGTAACCTTGCCCATGCATTGCCTCGGCAAGTAAAAATTTCGCCCCACCTTTTTTGTGATAGTTGAGAGTTTCAATTAAACTAAAATTCTGTGATCCAGGACTTTTTCTAAAACTCAAAGAGTATAATACTTTGGACTCTTGCTCAAATTGATACCCGTACTTTGACAAGAATGATGCTTGTAAATCGTAGGTTAATTCAATCAATGAATCCTTCGGCATACTATGATTTGCAATTTCATCAAATCCACCCCATCCAATAACAGTATCCAAAAATCCTTTTCCCGTGATTCCTTCCTTCAAAAGCTTGATTGCCTTGAACAAATTCGTCTTACCTGATGCATTCACGCCCACTAAAACATTTTCATCTCCCTCAAGATTGATGGTACAATCTTTAAAGCTGAAAAAATTCTTAAGTGTTATGCTTTTAATCATGATTTGTGTAATCTATCAGGCAATCCATCCGAGATACATACTTACCGGCATGGCAGCAAAAATGCTTGGAATCACCACGCTGAATGCATCACCGGCAAACACAATCGCGTTTTTATATTTTGAATAATTTAAACCAAGTGATTGAAACGCACTTCTGAAACCATGCAGCAGATGCCAGAACAATGAAAAACATCCAAGCACATAGAGCACAACAACCCATAAGTGTTGGAATACAAATTTCATTTCGCCGAACATGTCTTCATAACGATGACCATCAAAAACAATGATGGATGGCTCCACTGTCAAACCGGTGATACGAGATTTTAACCAGAAATGATAAAGGTGCATGATCAGAAAAAGCAAAATCAAAGTGCCCAGCAATGCCATACTGCGGGAGTACCATTTGCTGCTGGTGCCGTTTTTTACAGAAGCATACGGAATGGGTCTTGCTTTTCTATTTTGGAAAAAAAGCAAGAGACCATCGATGATGTGAACAATCAAACCGCCGAACAACACGAGTTCCATCGTTCGGATGATGAGGTTGGTGCCCATGAAGTGAGCCCATTGATTGAATGTCATTCCACCATCATTGAAAAAGATCATTCCATTGATGAGACAGTGAACAACTAAAAAGGTGATCAGAAATAATCCGGTGATTGACATCCAGATTTTTTTCATGATTGAACTTCCGAAAAGACCGTTAGCCATATTGGTTTTGGATGCTAAAATTTGTGGCGCGAATGTAAGACGCAGCGTCAAATGAAGAAGCAATCGAAGACTATTTAGGTTCAGTCCACAGTAGTTTTTTTTTTATGGGCCAATGAGCCGCTGGGATAAGCGTGAAAGCGGGCGGGCGTGAAAGCGTGATGCCAGATGAAGATACGTGTTTTGAGCTTTTCATTCTTTTGAATGCCAGGGATAATATACGAATGAGGCACACGCTTACACGCCAGCACGTTCTCTCGCTTCACACTATGATTTCCCCGTACTTCCGAAACCTCCGGCACCACGGGTGGATTCTGAAAGTGTTTCGACTGCTTCCCAGGAAATGGTCTCATGCCTTGCAATGACCAATTGTGCGACACGGTCACCATGTTTGATGGTGACCACTTCGTTGGATAAATTCACCAAAATGACTTTGATTTCACCCCGATAATCAGCATCGATGGTTCCCGGAGAATTAAGCACGGTGATACCTTGCTTGGCCGCCAGTCCGCTTCGAGGTCTTACCTGCGCTTCAAAACCAGCCGGCAGCTCCATAAAAAGACCGGTTGGTATCATTGCTCTTTCCAGTGAAGCAAGCACAACGTCATTGTCCAGATTAGCCCGCAGATCAAGTCCTGCAGCGTGTTCCGTTTCGTACGCAGGCAGCGGAAATGCGGATCTATTAATGACTGGAATTCGTATCATGTGAGAAATTCGACAGAGAAGATTAAAGAGTAAAGGATTATTTACCGGAAAAAAATGGTTTTCTCTTTTCCATAAAAGCAGCAGTTCCTTCAAAGAAGTCTTGTGTACCGAAACACAAACCGAATTCACGAATTTCAGTAGCAAAACCATTGGTGCCTGCGCGGTAGCCGGCATTCACCGAGCGGATTGCAGATCCAATGGCTGTTGGAGAATTTTTGACAATTTTCATGGCAATCTCAGAGCATTTTGCAAGCAATTCCGTTTGTGGAACCACATAATTTACAAGACCCCAATTCAGGGCGTCTTCCGCTCCGATCATTGCGGCAGTCGTAATCATCTCCAGTGCTTTCCCTTTTCCAACAAGTTGCGCAAGTCTTTGAGTACCGCCATATCCGGGAATGACACCAAGTGTTACTTCCGGCAATCCCATTTTCGCGTTATCGGAAGCGACACGAGTATGACAACTCATCGCAAGTTCCAGACCGCCACCAAGAGCAAATCCATTCACCGCTGCGATGACAGGTTTGCTCATATTCTCCGTGTAATCAAATAACAATTTATGTCCTCGCGCACTGAGCATTCGACCTTCTTCTGTTTTGAAATGGGCAAACTCCTTAATATCCGCGCCTGCCACAAAAGCTTTTTCACCTGAACCAGTCAATATAATTGCACGCACTTCCGGATTTACATCTGCGAGCGAAAGCGCCTTATTCAGTTCATCAATGGTTTCGGTGTTCAGCGCATTCATTTGTGCAGGACGATGGATGATGATGGTCATCACCATGTCTTTGAGTTCGATCAGTAGGTTGTTGTAAGCCATAATTGTGTTGGAATGTGGGCGAAGATAATTACTATGAATAAAGGATTTTTTGGATTGGAGAAATAGACTCATTGATTGAGTTCAATCCATCTTTTTGATGTTTAAAAAAAACTAAAACACGACTTCAAATTCGACACGACGATTCAAGAGTCTTCCTTCTTTGGTTGAATTATCAGCAATGGGTTTTTGATCACCATATCCAATTACTTCCGGCATCCTTCCTTCCAATCCGCGCTGTTCTAAATACGACGAAACAGCATCGGCCCGCGCTTGAGACAGCATCAAGTTTTTTTGCACATCTCCAACATTATCAGTGTGGCCAAAAATATTTAGCTTATAGGATGGGTTCGCAATCATGATCTGAACCACAGTGTCCAGGATAGCAAATGATTCCTTTTTAATAATGTCTTTGCCGGTTTCGAATTTGATTCCACTCAATGCGCGACGGAAAAGTTCCTTCACTTCCTCTTTTACCAACGGACATCCGTTATTCTCTGCGACACCCGCGTCTTCCGGACATTGGTCGAGATAATCGGCGATGTTATCATGATCGCGGTCCAGTGGACAACCCTTCTCGTCTACTTTCGAAATGGAAGTAGTTGAAGCACATACATCATCCGGATCTGCAACGCCATCATTATCGGAATCCACGCATCCTTTAAACTTTTGCAAGCCTTTTATTTCCGGACAACGATCGTCCAAGTCTTTGATGCCATCTCCATCTTTATCCGGGCAACCATTAAAAGCAGCAGAACCTGCATCCAACGGACAGTCATCAACGTTGTCAACAAAAGTATCACCATCTGCATCCGGACATCCTTTACCGGAGCTTACACCGGGCACATCGCCACATTCATCTTCAAAGTCGGAAATACCATCCTGATCAGAATCGATCGGACAACCATTGGCATCAATTTTTGCAATGGTTGGTGTAGCCGGACAAATATCATCCTTGTCACTGACTCCATCTTGATCTGTGTCTCGCCAGGGGAAAAGTCCAAACGAAATTCCCAGAGTATGTCGCAGCATCACATCGCTGCTCTTTGCAACAATTCCATCAGAAGCATCGGATGTCGGAAATAAAAAGCGTTCGTCGAAACGAAGGAAAACACGCTCTGCGAGTCGCACTTGTACACCAGCTCCGGCCGAGAATATTCCACTCCAACGTTGCAGATCATCACGGCTGATAAATCTTCCTTGGGTATCGTAATCAATCGCATCATCATAAGGATTTAAAAGAGTCCAGTTGCTGAATTGATTCATTCCGATTCCGCCAAAAACATAGGGCGACCACCGTGGATTTTCTCTTGTGATGAATTTTATTTTGACATCCAGATTCGCATTCACAAAATCAGCATCAAATGAATTGCTCTTTTTACTAGTGTATCCCCAACTTCCGAATGCAACACCCAAACGAATGTCGATACGTGCTGAAGCATAATGCGAATAATCGATTGCGGTAAACGGATTTGATGTTCTGAAAGAATAAAAATCATTGACGATATCGCCATTGTATTGTGTGGTACCCGAGCTAAATCCGATGGTGCCGCGTTGGAATTTTGACTGCGCTTTGTTTTCAAATGAAATCAACAAGAACACAAACAGAAAAGAATAAATCAGACATTTCATGGAGGACAAAGTAATGGCTTTTCGTGGCGAAAAATACTTTGTAAACCACGAGGTTATTTCATCACCTCACCATGGTGACATGCCCGACAAGTTCTTGCCTTCTGTCAATGGAGTCATATTCGATCACCCAATTATAGACATCGTTTTGTACGTAATAATCACCTCCACCAAGGCCACCGGTCCAGACTTCATCAATATCATACGACTCAAATACTTTCAATCCCCAACGATCGAAAATGCGCATATGAAAACCCTCAATGTTGATTCCATAAGCTTTGAAGTAGTCATTAATTCCATCACCATTCGGTGTAAGTGTATTGGGTACCCAAATCGGGAAATAGGGCTTGACAAAAACAGAGTCATCTGAAACACAACCCTGGTCATCAATAACAGCAAGGTGATACCATGTTTCAGCCTCCGGTGATGCAACCGGGTAGATGCAATCCACGCAAGAAAGACCCTCTTCCGGCCACCAATAAAATGGCAGACCGAAGGTGTTGCCTATGAGATTAGCTGTTCCCGGATATTCGAAATATTGATCCGGACCAGCGTCTACTTCTGTTCTGGGAAAAACATATACAAAAACCGAATCCGTTTCATGGCAATTATTTTCATCAATACCTGTAACAGTGAACCACATGGTCTCAGGAGGAGTCAGGCTTGTGGTGTCTTCATCGTATGGCTCGGCATACATAAGAGGTTGCCAAAAATAGTCGACTGCCCCACGCGCATTTGCAGGAACACTTTTTCCGGGACAGATGTATCCGCCGCCTTCAGCGACAATTTCCGGATGAATAACATTCACAGTCACGAAATCCGTACCTTGACCACAGGCATTGACAATGAATACGGAGTAAATAGTCGTATCCGGAGGGGTAGCCACTGGATTTTGTACGAATCCATTACTGAGTGTGGAGGAAGGTGTCCACACCCATGAAGTACCAACTCCAGCAATTAATTGTGCAGCAGTGCCTTCACACATGGAGATCGGATCATAAATGATGGAACCCGGAGAATTATTGACAACTTCCACCGTCACTTCCTCTTCCACGATACATTCACCAGTTGTTGTGATCGTGACTACATAGTCGGTTGTTTCGAGTGGCGTGCAAATCGGATTAGCGACATTGGAATTATTGAGCCCTGCGGATGGCGACCAACTATATGCGTTTCCTCCAGAAGCGATAAACTGCGTGTTTTCACCAATACATAAGGTGACGTTATCGCTGATATCAGTTTGAGGAACATTCACGACGACAGTCACAGAAACAGAATCTGTTTCACAATCATTTTCATCAATAAGAGTGTAGGTAGTTGTAGAACCTGGTGTAGCAATGGGATCAGCAATACCGGTGCTTGATAGTGTAAGACTAAAAATCCAATGAAGATTGTCAGACCCAGTTCCATTCAACTGCACTTCTTCACCGAGACAGATTGGATCAACTGCATCAACCGTTGGATTCACGCCTGGTAAAATCGTGACAGAAACAAATGCCGTATCTGAATTAATGCAAAGCGCATCATCCATACCGATAAGTCGAATGGTATAGAATCCCGGCTCATCAAAGATGTGTGTAGGTTCGAAAAGATCACTGGTTTCACCATCACCGAAGGTCCACAAATAGGTGGAAGCTCCAACAGTTTGATTGGTGAATGAGACCGGAATACCAATACAAACCTGATCTGGGCCATCAATGGCCACTTCGGCCTGCACAGCATTCAGATCAAAACGAAACACCGCCAGATTGCAATCAGTGCTATTATTGGTGTTGCTCCAGACACCGGGTGTTGTAGGGAAATCATCATTATCGTGACATCCGGCACAAACGGCCTGATAAACACTTCCGTTTTTATCGAAACGAGACGTTCCACCATCCACGTGTTCAGCGCTTTCTGTTCCACCTAAAAAGGAAGCGTACAACAAACCACTGGCATTTGGATAAAGCACGCAGAGATAAAAATCGCTTCCATCTGTTGTGGCTTGAAAAGCATCCGTAGTGATCGGCAAACCATCCGTTGTGCTGAACACTGCGTCGCAAGGATGTGTGTCACAAAAAGCAGTATTCACCTCGCCTCCCCATCCACTTATATAAATCTGTTCACAATCACTTACCAAAAAAGCCGTCGGTGAAATATCAATTTCACCACTGCCTGTTCCGATAGTGGTGTTCCAAGTCAACGAGGATAAATCGGGTGAGTATTTTCTCAGGAATTGTCCGCTGTTTGCTTGTCCGTATAAACCTGGTGTGATCGGCATATTTCCTGCGGTCTGACCGTATGCATACACATTGTCATTGTCATCGACCTGCACAAAATAAACCTGATCATACTCTGTGGTTGCGACATAAGTTCCGGCTATTAAATTGAAAGTGTTTTGATCAATAATTGAAATAAAACCATCCGTTTGTCCACCAAAGTTTTGTGTTTCGCCATTCTGAATGAGTGGGAAGTTGTTGCTTTTTGTTCCACCGGCCACAATAAGATCACCAACGTTGTTGAATTCAATCGCATAACATGCGTCCATTCCATTTCCACCGGCATACGAACTCCAAAGCAGATTGGAAAGAGTAGGATCCATTTTCAACAAAATGCCATCGAATTCTCCACCGCCAAAACTACTTTGTACGCTGTTGCCGGCCATTGGAAAATCATCACTCCTGGTGACCGAAGCCACAAACACGTTCCCGTTGTTGTCAACGTTTACTTCACCGCGAAAAGCATCGCCATAATTATAGAAAAGTTGATCTCCGTAGTTGAGGCCATCATTGAGTGAACCACCAACGAATGTGGACGACATCAGCGCTCCACCAGCATCAAATTTCGTCAGGAATAAATCTGTTCCCTCGAAATGTTGCCCCATAAAATAAGTGCCTTGGTTCAGGGCAGGACCGCCAATAAACGTTTGATTATACGCACCGGCGGTTGTTGGATAATCATCACTGCCCGTTACACCCATCACGATGAAATTATCATTCGCATCGGCTATGATGCTGTGAGGAGTTTCTAATCGCAATCCACCAAAATAAGTGCTATAAAGCAATTGTGTTCCATCTGCACTGAACTTGGAAATTGCGAGATCCATCACATTGCTGGCTGTGGTATTGAAGTCGGTGGAGTATGCACCAACAGTTGTCGGATAGCCAACTTCAAATACAGCGGCACCCGAGATAAGACTGCCTTGCGTATCATCACAAGCAGTAAAACCAAAATTATCCGCTTCAGAACCGATGTAAGTGGAGAAAGCAATTTCGGGATCGATTACCAGATCATAATCCGGATCATAATCACCCAGTTCGAAACGCACCACTTGATGATCAAGTTTGTAACGGCATTCTACTTCCTTCATCGATCCATTGATCACCTGATAAGCATAGGGCGCTTTTTCTCTCACCTCATTGACGCTTGTCTTCACTACCAATTCTGCGACATCCTTGCCGCCTTCAAGTTTCACATCAGCACCTTCGATATCAATACGAATTGATTCCGCATCGGCACCGGCCCGAACGATGAAATCATATTTCACAGAGTTATTTCCTGAATAAAGAATGAGGTCGATTCCGTCATATAAGTCTTGATATTCGCATTTACTGAATATTCCGCAATGATCTGTCCACTTCGACTCATCATTTCCCTGATAAAAATTGTAGTAGTGCGGGCGCGGTTTTGAACCTTCAATAGAAGCTGCCTGACTTCCCGGAAAATGAAGTTTGTAAGAGTGGCTATGAAAAATCGAACTTGCATCTTCCGAACTTCCCGTTGGGTGTAGAAATTCCAGAATTTTCGGATCGAAAAACTGAAAGGTAAAACACTCGTCTTCGGCCCAAATTGTACCACCGGGGAGAAGTGCACGAAACCTGACTTGCTCAGGCCATTGACCATTGTTTTCTACAAAGTCAGCTTGGGCGTGCATTTCAGCGCACGTCATCACCAAAATGATCATGTACAAAATCCGTTTTACCACAGGCTATTGCTAGACAACGGAACCGGCTGAATAGTTGTCGGAATCACGTGTTCTCGTCTCAAATTTCGGGATAAAAAGAAAATTACGGTAAAACACTTATGGTAAAAAGGAATAAAAAGCGTTCATTTGTTGCATACAAACAACACAAAAACACATGAAAAACTTTGGAATTCTGAAAGGCTTATCTCTTATCTCTTGCGCTATAATGTTGATGGCTTGTCCGTACAACAGCAGTATTCCACTGGGAACAGCAGAAGCCAAAGTGCCTGCCTTTATGTTGGGAACCTGGGAAAAACTCGACGATGCAACCATCCATATCGAGATCAAAGCTGGAACGACCAATACCATGGACGTGACCAAAACCACCACCAGTGAAGATTCGGAACCAACCGTTGAAAATTACATTGCCTACGTAACTGATATTAACGGCACCATGTTTTTGAACGTCAGTGAAAAAACAGACTATGAGCCGAGTTACTATTTCTACAAAGTAGGACGTGAAGGCGACAACAAGATGATCCTGTCTGCAGTGACAGAAAATGTGCGTGAAAAATTTGAAGATTCAGGTGCGATGAAAAAATTCTTTGCGTCGAATATGCAAAACAGTTACTTCTATGATCTTGCTGATGAAAGTTATTTCAAATTGAAATAACCATTTCGGCCGGCATTTCGGGATAAGCGTCCGCCTCAATGTTGACGCTTTAACGACAAACGATTTGCGCGAACATAAAAAAGTGAGTACAGTTAATTGTGCTCACTTTTTTTTCGGTTTTAATAACCGTAAGATTCATTTCATCATGGAATCAAATGATAAAAATGCAATACCACTAACGTAGTTGCGCTGCAAAAAATATAAAACATCAGCGGTGAAATCAGCGAATAGCGATAGTTGGTGAACCAATAGCCAGCGATGAATGTGACCGGTAATGCCGCGCAAAGAAGTATCCATTTCAACACAAGCAAATATCCCAGAAAAATAGCCAGGCTCATTGCCACTGCCATGATGAGGAAGACATTTTTGACACTACGCGCCTTGTTCGAGGCGCGGTCCGCGAGAAATAAATAGCGAGGCAACGATAGCGCGATTGAAATTACCGTGACTATAAAAAAGACACTTTCCGGCCAGGAGAAACTCATGAAATAACCTTGTACATCATAGGTCATCGTTTTATGGAAGAGTACTAAGTCGCCCATGTCGTCATTCCAATATTTCCAGACAACCCAATAAAGAAAAGGCACGCAGAAGGCGATGAGCGGCAACAAATGTTCACGCCAATGAAACGCACGAGTGATAATCGTTGTAAACCACAGACCGGCAGCTAATGCGAGATAAGGCGGAAAAAACACAGCGGCCATACCATACCAGAAACCACACTCGAAGTACTCGGCCAATACGCGGGTTTGTCGGAAAACCAGGAGTTGTTTATTCAGTCCTGCAAGCAGAAAAACATTCGCCAACAAAACAGGTAAGGACAATTGAATGAGGCTAAGCACGGTAGCCGTCATCGCATACATAATGGCCGGCACATACACGGGCACATTGTAGAATTCATGCTTATTGAATACCAGATTGGCGAAAAATGCTCCGGCAATGATCAATGAAGCGGTTATACCAACCACCGCAGCCTTGCTTTGATAGACCCAATAAAAAAGATCATCAGCAGGAAAATCAACCTGCATAGGTGATAAACCACCGTGCCAGGCCGCCGGCATAAGCGCCAGCAACACTGTTACCGGAACGGCAATCAACGTATAAGGTTGATTAGATGCAAACGAGCGTAGGATCATATCCACATAATGTTGACGACAAAAATGACGTATTCCGCTTGTGCATTTGATTCCCCGGATTAGATTTGCCTCACAATTTTTTCAACCATGAACCTGCAGAGCATCCTCAATCCGATCGTAGATTTTTTCCAGTGGACCTTCAGAACACTCTTGGAGCCAATGACACACTGGTTTAACTGGGTATGCATCGTGTTTGCATTCATCGCGCTTTTCTATTGGCTCAACCGCCAGCGCAACTACAATAAGAAGGCACTCAAAGAAGGCACAACAGCCTGATTTACTAAAAATATTATGAAAGCCCTGGATTATTCCGGGGTTTTTTGTTTCCGGTAAGTTTAAAAAATGGTCGCTGGTCGCGTAATATCAAGCCTTGACCAAAAACTTTTTCAGGTCAAAACCTATGTCTTTACGGAAAAATTTACCCGAATATTGAACGAGTTCTGCGCTTTTATACGAACGATCCAAAGCGTCTTCCATATCACTTCCATAAGAAGTTATGGCCAATACGCGTCCGCCATTCGTGACCACTTTGTCCTTGTGAAATTTCGTGCCGGCGTGAAAAGCGATGCTATTCTTGATCGTCTCCATACCCTTCATTTCTTTTCCCTTTTCAGGATTATCCGGATAACCTTTGGCCACCAGCATCACAGTGGCGGCAGATCTCGGATCCACTTCCACGTGTTGTTCAGATAAAGTGCCAACAGCAGCACCCACGAGCAAGTCGAGGAAATCGCTTTTTATACGCGGAATCACTACTTCCGATTCCGGATCGCCCATGCGGCAGTTGTATTCAATCACAAAAGGTTCATTGCCCACTTTGATTAATCCAAAGAAAATAAACCCTTTGTAAACGATGCCTTCCGCGCGTAAACCCTTCATCGTTGGGATGATGATCTGGGCGTCGATTTTATCCAAAAACTCCGGAGTGACGAATGGAACAGGACTGACAGCGCCCATACCACCGGTATTCGGACCGGTATCGCCCTCGCCTACTCTTTTATAATCCTTTGCTTCGGGGAGCAGCACATAATTTTTGCCATCCATTAAAACAAAAACAGAGAGTTCTTTCCCCGAAAGAAATTGTTCCACCACTACTTTTTTGCCAGCCTCACCAAACTTGGCCCGTTGTATCATCAATTCAAACTCTGCAATGGCTTCAAGATGGTTTGCGCAGATTACAACGCCTTTGCCTGCCGCAAGGCCATCGGCTTTCATTACAACTGGCAGTTTGTGTTGTATAATATATTTTACCCCTTCCTTGTAATTTTCCAAAGTAAATTCTTTGTAAGTAGCAGTAGGTATCTGATGCCGCATCATAAAAGCTTTGGCAAAAGCTTTACTGCCTTCCAGTTGGGCGCCATTTTTTCCCGGCCCGATCACATCTATGTTTTTTAAAGCCGGGCTGCTTATAATAAAATCTGTAACCCCTTTTACCAAAGGTTCTTCGGGACCCACAAGGACAAGATCAATCTTTTTTTCAATGCAGGCTTTTTTA
>JANOVT010000257.1:0-17073 GCA_031417525.1 Flavobacteriales bacterium
AGCATCCATAGCTGTCAGTTCTTCCTGAACAGGTACGTCGCCTTCGCACTGATAAGTGATGTCAGCAGGGACATTGTCAAACACAGGACCCGTTGTATCCACTACCTGGATAGTCTGAGTACACATGTCAGAAGGACCGCCAACAATTGTAGCAGTCCAGGTGCGAGCAATAATGACATTGCAAGTTCCAACTTCAGAAATAACAACATCTGAATGAGTTAAATCCACCGAAAAATCTCCGAAGCAATTCGAAGTTTCATAGGATGGTAAACCCGTCAGATCGAAATCTTCGAGATTAGTGCCACATTCCACCTGAATGGTCTCAGGACACGTAATTGAAATTTCGCAAGGGAATTCTCCCTGAGCGTTGGCCGTGCCAGCACCCCACAGAACAAATAAAACAGCTACCGAAATAGCTCTTAAGCTTGAGGAAATGTTGTTAAGCCAACAACACGTAGCATCCGTAAGCTCGAGTGAACGTAATAGTCTACTCATGATTAAGAAAAAATTGGTTAATTAAAAAAGTAATTTAAAAAACTTTGCGGTCAAAGCAAGCAGCGACAAATGTAAACGGGTTTTTCACAAATCATCAAAATATTTTATCACGAATCGAATAAAATTTATCCCTCGTCGAAAAAAATCAGAATTCCATCTAAAACGACTTGAGTTTATAAACAATTGAGATCATGTGATTCGACCGTTTTCACTTATTGCCCCGTTATGACGCTCAAAATGAAGCATAGTAGCCTTTTGAGGTCAAATAATAAATTTTAAACATTTGTCCTCTTGAAAATCAGTTGTTTGTAAACGATGAGAGCAGAATTATGAAAAAAAGGGAAGACCTGGTTAACAAAACACAAAAACCGATTAGATTTGCGCCCTCAAAAAAATGGTGCCATAGCTCAGTTGGTAGAGCAAAGGACTGAAAATCCTTGTGTCCCTGGTTCGAATCCAGGTGGCACCACAAAAACAATAAGCCGCTTTCGAATTTTCGGGCGGCTTTTTTTATCCGACGATGAATCTTCCGAAAACTGAAATATTTCATCCTGTCAGCGATATGCTGGATGTCATGCGGAAGCGTTTCAAAAATCGTCAATTGTTTGTATTGACCGACGAAAACGTGAGCCAAAGTTGTTTGAACTTGATTCTGGAGGATTTTAATTCAATTGGTGAAACTGAAGTGATCGAAATCGAAGCCGGAGAAGAATCTAAGAGCATTTCGATTTGTTCGCACATCTGGAATCATTTGCTGGAGAATCAATTCAGCAAACAAGATTTGATCATCAATCTGGGTGGCGGCGTCATCACTGATCTGGGAGGTTTTGTTGCTTCTACCTATAAAAGAGGTGTTCCATTTCTTAACATGCCAACTTCTCTCTTGTGCATGACAGATGCTGCCATTGGAGGTAAAACGGGGATTGATCAAGGTAACGTCAAAAATTCAGTGGGATCATATTCGAATCCGGAAGCAATTTTTGTTTGCACTTCCTTTCTCGAAACGCTTCCTGAAAAGGAAATCAAATCAGGATTCGCTGAAATGTTGAAACATGCTCTAATAAGGGATTCCTCACTGTGGAATGAATTGAACTCTATTCATTCTATCAACTGTGAGTCAATCATTCCATATCTGGCAACATCCATTCAGATCAAAGAGGCCATCATTGAAGCAGACTACTACGAGAAAAATTTGCGGAAGCTATTGAACTTCGGTCACACAATCGGACATGCAATAGAGTCAGTTTATCTTGATAGCAATCATCCCATCGCGCATGGAGAAGCTGTTGCAATGGGCATGTTGGTTGAAACAAAAATTGCACAATTAATGAATTTAACCGATGATGAAAATGCTGCCGGAATAATATCGGGAATCTCACGATATTTTAATCCAACTACATTTAATTTTCCTTCGTTTGAAAAAATGAAACCTTTTCTATTAAACGATAAGAAGAATGTAGGTGAAAATATTATGATGTCTCTGGTTAAGAAACCCGGTGAAGCAGTGTACAACGTCCACATAACAATGGAAACAATCGAAATTGCATATCACGTTTTCCAACAGAATAAAATTTGAGAATGATATACGTTGAATATTATCTTGTCAATACTATATAATCCTTGATAAGTGTCTTCAGAAATGCGATTTTATCCGGACCGATTTCTGTCAATTGCATTCTGTTTTGTAATTTATCGCAGAGTAGTAAAATTGCCTTGCGGTGCGCTTCATTTTTGTATTTCTGATAACGCTCAATTGTTTGTTTGATCAATAAGATATCAGACTCCTGAAAATGACTTATCTGAGGATATTTGGGTTCATAATTTTTACGTGTATCAATTCGAAGAATATCATTCAATGAAATGTTGACGCGACTATTCACTCTGACTACAGTCGTGTTGGAAGTCATATCACCAAGACGTTGCGCGTGCTCTGTGGACAGAATCAGAATGGTACCTACAACACCAAAACTCAGCATGATATCGATTATTCTGAAGGTCCATCGAATGAGGAAATCGTAGAAGCCAGGTTGTTTTCCATCCAATTTAATCACTTTGATTTTAAGCAGTTTTTTACCTGGTGTCTGCCCATTCAACCAGATTTCAAAAATTAATGTGTAAAATGTTGCAATGGGTAGGATGACGATGTACGCAAAGTATTCAGCGCTACTGGAATCGATGTCAGAAATAACAGCAATAAACAACCACCATAAAATCAATAACCCTACACTCTTTACAATCGTGTCGATGATGAATGCGAGCAATCGATCACGAAATTCCGCCAGCTCATAGCTTATCGTCACATTTTGAGTTGTCCGGATGTCAATCGTTTTCATTGGTTCTGAAATTGAAAAAGAATGATCAATAATTCAAATTCGGTGGTGAAAATAATTGATGATTCGAAAAAATCTTTCAATGGGGCAGAAGACATCTCTTCAAGGATGGCATCTGTCAAAATAATTTGATCGGAAATCCAACTGATCGTGCACATGTCCTAAATTCGTAGCGTCACTCGTTCTGTGAGGAGCCAAGTATTTATGCAGGAAACGGATTTCATTTTACAAAACAAAGACAAGTGGAAGGAGTTTGAGGATGTGCTGGAAAGCACGGACAAAGATCCTGAGCGTCTTACAGATTTGTTTATTGAAACGACCGATGATCTTTCGTTTTCGCGCACATATTATCCGAACCGGTCTGTGCGAGTTTATTTGAATGGAATATCCCAGCAAGTATATCAGGCGATCTATAAAAACAAAGCACGGGAAAAAAACATCTTCAAAAAATTCTGGACAGAAGATTTACCGGAAGCCATGTGGCATAATCGCAAAGCACTTCTCTGGTCATTCATTCTTTTCGTTGGTGGTATTACTGTGGGCATCATGTCCAGCATCTACTATCCGGAGTTTGCGCGAATCATTCTTGGGGACTCTTACATTGAAATGACCAAAGCGAATATTGCCAGTGGCGATCCTATGGCGGTGTATAAAGATTCAGAACCTGTCATCATGTTCTTTCAAATTGCATGGAATAACATCAAGATAGCATTCGGTACATTCGTTTTGGGTATTGTCTTCGGTATCGGTACAGTGTATGTCGTGTTCTATAATGCTATCATGGTGGGAACATTTGTTTATTTTTTTATTGAGAGAGGTCTATTTCGTGAAAGTTTTCTGGCCATCATGCTGCATGGCACACTTGAGTTGTCGATGATTGTTGTGGCAGGATGTGCAGGCTTTGCATTAGCGAGAGGTTTGTTATTTCCCGGAACATTTACAAGGGGTCAGGCATTGGTGCACTCAGCCCGGAATGGTATTAAAATTTTGATAGGCGTTACTGTGTTGCTGATCTACGCGGCAATTATTGAATCATTTGCAACGCGATATACTGAAATGCCTGATCTGGTGAGAGCATTCATCATTCTTTTGTCTGCGGCTATTGTGTTTGGTTACTTTGTTTACTATCCGAGGTATCGATATCGCAAAGGACTTATTCCGGATGTTTCGAACGAAGAAACACCAGCCTCAAAAATGGCCGTTATTCAGACTAACTCAATTAAATCTCCGGGACAAATTTTTACTGAGACCTTTGAATTGTTTGCCACCAACGCACGTAAAATCAGCATTCTTAGTTTTTTTGCTGCCATTTTAATTACAGCGGGTTATGCCATTTATACTTCAGGTGCCATGCACGAAGTTTTCAATTCCGAAAGTGAATACTACATACCACTTGGTTTTTTTTATCCCTGGGATCAATACAATTATCATCTGAATTTTGAGACGTTTCCTCTGTTGTACCCGGCACTCATGATTCTTTTCGCTATCTATGCCTTGCTGGTTTTCCGCTTTAGTAAAAGCAATATTCAGACAACGCCCAATAAAACATCGATCACAACTTTCTTCAATCTGCTCGTAATATCCCTTTTTGCCGGGCTTCCCTTGGTTCTTCCTCATATCCTCACTTTTTTCTTAATGCCAATTTATTTTCCAATTGCATTGATGTGGATGTATGTTGCCATGATTGAAAAGAAAAATTTCGGAAGTGCGCTTGGAAAAACTTTCAAGCTGATGAGGGGAAATTTCGGGAAAGTCATAGGTACATTTTTAGCCACTTTTGCCGTTCAATGGATATGCATGTTCATCCTCTCTTCACAAGTCCTCAACTTTCTGGTTGAATTCGTCACCACCAACATTCCACGCAATGCCAGTTTATCTGAAGAAGCGTACACAATGATATTTACATTTCTTCTCTTCTTCGTTCCTGCTTTCATTCTTTCATTGTCGCTATACGGAACAGTCCTGCTTTATTATAGTTTGACCGAAGTAACAGAAGCCAATTCGCTTTTGAGCGCGATCGAAAAAATCGGATATAAAAAACGTGCTTATGGTCTCGAGCAAGAGTCATAGTCTGTCCATAGTCGTTTGGGTGATGGTGATGGGTTTCGCTATTCCGAACCAGATCTCATCACAGGATCTTGATTACACACCGGTTGTAAATAATAAAAGCCAAGATCAAATCATTGAAGAACAAAATCAGGACTCGGAAGATGTAGTGCCCGAAGCAGAAAACGATAAGTTGTGGTCAGATGAGCAGTGGAAAAAGGCGAAAGAAGGAATCGAATATCTGAAGCCTGAGGAAAAAGAAAAAAAGAAAAAGGAAACAGAAGAGGCGCTTGATACAGCGGAGGCAAGTGACTTTAGTCTTAGTGAGTGGTTATCCGAAATATTTATTTCTCCCGGAGGAAAATTGGTGGCTATCCTATTGATCATTGGCATTCTTGTTTTTATGGTGATGAAATTACTGATGAACCGAAATCCCGACAGCAAACGTAAAGTGCCGGATACAGCAGCGCTTGTGTGGAAGGACTCATCGGATATACCGGAAGAATCGGACATGGAAAAATACCTGAGAGAGGCCATCGAAACGGGTGATTATAAAGTTGCTGTGCGCATTCTTTATCTCATGGTGATCCGACAATTGAATGAAAACAAATTCATCGTCTGGAAGAAAGATAAAACCAACAGAGACTACCTCAACGAAATGCGCACGCGAACTGATTACCCGCATTTCAGAGAGGTTACGCACATTTACGAAGTGGTTTGGTATGGCGACTTTAATATCAGTGCTCCGGAGTTCAATAAAATTCAATCAGTATTTGCTGTGTACAAAACCACATTAAATGGAGACGCGGAAAAGAGCTAATGCTATCACATATGTTCTTTTGGGGATCGTTGTACTCATCATCGGTGTAATCGTCCTGATTTCATTTATGGATAAAAGAATAAGCTGGTCTATGACATTTTTACCAGACGATGAAAACCCTTATGGAACAAAAGTATTTCATTCATTAATGAAAGAAGTTGTTCCGGAAAATTCATTTCATTTCATCAAAGACAGCACAAATATTCGTTTGCCTTCAGATCCAACTTCGAAATGTGATAACTACCTGTACATTGGAAGTGAATACTATGCCGACAGCGCAGATATGGTCAGGATTCTTGAATTTGCGGGTAACGGAAATCACGTATACATTTTTAGCAGTAGTTCCGGAAATATGATTTTTGATAGTTTGCTGCGTGCTCCTGCATATGACTATTCGTATGATGAATATGGAGAGTATGAAGAGTATGATAACGAAGTAGAAAATTCAGAAGAGCAAACGGAAGCAGATCCGGAAGAGGTCTCGCATTATGAAGAATACAACTCTGAAAAAAGAGTTTACTTCGTTTCCGATAGTATCATAAAGTTGGCATTCTACCATTCAAGTGACAATGCAATACCCAGTCCGATTTCATACCAATACAATTTCGAAAAAACTACCAATGAATGGCCGTACTTCCGCGATAGCCTTCTTACCTGGCAAGGAGATCGTATAGAACCCATCGGCTATTTCGATCAGGAGTATAACAATTTTATTAAGGTAAAATATGGTAAAGGTGCAATCTATTTTCATAGCACGCCACTCGCCTTCACTAACTTTTACATCTGGAATGACACAGCCATGAACTATTGCAGAGATGCATTAAAAACTTTTGGATCAGGCGATATTTATTGGGATGAAGACAACAGAACTTACGACTATAAGGCGTTCAGTAATCACGGAGATCATACGCCCGGAAAACCGGGAGAAGGGCCGCTTGAGTTCATATTGTCCGAGCCCGGATTACGTTCTGCGTGGTATCTTCTCATGTTGACTGTGGTCTTATACCTTATTTTCGGAGCACGCAGAAAGCAGCGCATTATTGCTGTGACGAAAAATCTCGAAAACACTTCTATCGAATATGCTGAAGTCTTGTCGCACATGTTTATGAAACAAAAGGATCATAAAAAATTGGTGATGATGAAAATGGAATTGTTCAAGGCTTTTATCCGCGACCGGTTCAATCTTCGTCTTCCAATAAATATGAAGGATGAAGATGAAGCGCTCTATCGGGAAATCAGTCAAAAAAGTTCAGTTCCATTTGACCTCGTAAAGGAAATATTTGAACAACATAAAATCATGGCAGTAGTAGTGCACGTGGCAACCCCAGAAATGCTTGAATTCCATAAACACATTGAACAATTTTACACGACTTGTAAATAAACCGAAAACAACATGACAGAAGATATTACACCAGATTCAACATCGGCCATACAACCGGAAGCGTCATCTGAAACCTTTCAAAGCGCTCCCATTGCGCCGGTAAGTGAATGGATGGATAGTGCATTTATCAATCGCATTGATGTTCGTCCACTCTTTAATGCGGTCGACGATATCAAAACAGAACTATCCAAAGTCATCGTCGGGCAAGAAAATACGATTGAACTTTTGATGGCTGGAATACTTTGCGGTGGTCATGTTTTGTTGGAAGGATTCCCCGGGATTGCCAAAACGCTTATTGCAAAATTGTTAGCGCGAACAATCGATGCTCAATTCAGCCGAATTCAGTTCACCCCGGATCTGATGCCAACAGATGTCACAGGTACATCTGTTTTCAACATGAAAGAATCCAATTTCTATTTCCGCAAAGGCCCCATATTTTCAAATATTATATTGATTGATGAAATCAATCGTTCGCCGGCAAAAACGCAAGCGGCTTTAATGGAGGTGATGGAGGAAAAACAAATCACGTATGATGGTGAAACCTATAAAATGAGTTTCCCATTTTTTGTGATCGCAACACAAAATCCGGTAGAACAGGAAGGAACATATTCACTTCCTGAAGCACAGCTCGATCGTTTTATGTTTCGGATAAAAATCGGCTATCCGACATTGGAAGAAGAGCAAAAAATCATTGCACGTTTTCACGAAGATTTTGATCAGAAACAAACAGCGGTAGTCAATAAAGTGGTTACACCTGAACAACTCGCCGGATTCAAAGCGCTGATTGAAAAAGTGTATATCCGTCCGGAACTATTAAACTATATAGCGGGCATTGTGCACAATACACGCAACAACGGCGATCTGTTTTTGGGTGCTTCTCCGCGCGCTTCTTTGGCGATGATGAAAACCTCAAAAGCGTTGGCCGCCATCCGGGGCAGGGAATTCGTGACACCCGACGACATCAAATCTGTAGCTCCCGCAGTTTTGAATCACCGCATTGTGTTGAGTCATGAACGCGAAATGGAAGGTCATACTATCGAAGAAATCATCAACGACATTTTAGTAAAAGTGGAAGTTCCGAGATAAAACAGCACATCGATTGGCGCAAGAAATTAAAATACCGCATCTGAGGAGTTTCCAATTGACTCAACGATTTTTTATGGCGATCGGAGTCAATATCTTTTTGTATGCGCTTAGTTTTCCTTTTCAGATTTTTGAATCGTTAGCATTCATTTATTTCCTGATACTCATTGCGCTTTTAGTAACCGAGACCGTGCTATTGTATGCAGTCAATGTTCGGCTTTCAGCCAGCAGAAGCACTACCAAAATGTTTTCATTAGGTGATGATAACAACGTGAACATCTCCATCAGCAACGAAGGACATCTCAAACTTGACATTTCATTATTCGATGAAATTCCTTATCAATTTCAATTGCGTGATTTTCGCGTCAAGATAAAATTGTTACCCGGGACAACAGAAAATTTTACGTACACACTCAAACCGCTACAGCGGGGAGAGTATCATTTCGGGATACTCAACGCCATTACTTCTACGAGTATCGGTATAGTATCGCGAAGAATATTTCTTGCACAACCAGCGATGGTGCCGGTTTATCCGAGCATCATCCAAATGAAAAAATACGAACTGTTGGCGTTTGCACGCATCAGTACATTCGAAGGAATTAAAAAAGTTCGTCGTCTAGGACATAGCTACGAGTTTGAAAAAATCAGACACTATGCTCAAGGCGATGATATGCGGAGCATCAACTGGAAAGCAACCGGAAGACGAAGTCAGTTGATGGTGAATCAATATGAAGATGAAAGATCGCAACAGGTGTATAGCATCATTGATAAAAGCCGGGCGATGCACATGCCTTTTAATGGGCTCAGTTTGTTGGATTATGCAGTGAACACAAGTTTGGTCATTTCCAATATCGCATTGCAGAAATATGACAAGACCGGACTCATCACTTTTTCACATCGCATCGGAACGACATTGCCTTCTGACAGAACAGAATTGCAATTGAAAAAAATTCTCCAGGCGTTGTATCATGAAAAGCCCCAACCCTTTGAAGCGAATTACGATTTACTTTATCGTGCAGTCAAAAATGTGATTCATGCAAGAAGTCTCGTTTTTATCTACCTGAATTTTGAGAGTGCTTATGCGATGGAGCGTGCCTTGCCTGTTTTAAAAAAAATAAATCATCTTCATTTGTTGGTGGTGATGATTTTCGAGAATACAGAACTCACCGATTACAGTCATAAAAAACCTGCATTCGTAAGTGATATCTACGCGCAAACCATTGCACTCAAATTACTCAATGACAAAAAACAAATCGTTTCTAAACTCCGCAAATATGGCATACAAACGATATTGAGTAAACCGGAAGATCTTTCGATCAATACGGTGAATAAGTATTTGGAGTTGAAGGCGAAGGGGATGATATAATCGTTCAAAGTTCAGAGTTTGGAGTTTCTAGTTACAGGTTTCAGGTTCTAAGTTCCAAGTTCCTGGTTTCTGGTTGCGCGAATCGAATTCTTCGAGGACGCAACGGAGTTAGATATATAAAAGTCGCAACTTGCCGCAACTTGAAACCTGTAACCTGAAACCTGTAACTAGAAACCAGAAACCAGAAACCTGGAACCTTTCCCCTAGATACATTTGAAATAATCAAACGGCTCCAGACAATCGAGACACTTGTACAAAGACTTACAAGCAGTAGAACCGAATTGAGAAATCATCTGTGTGTTATGTGATCCGCAGCGAGGGCATTTGACTTCTCTGACTTTTCCCATCAAAAGTGCTTTATCCGCACTTCCTTTTTGGGGAGGTGAAATGCCTTCATGCATTAATTTCTCTCTGGCCTCATCCGTCATCCAGTCTGTCGTCCAGGCGGGAAAAAGGACTGTGCGAATTTCGTAATCTGATATTAATTTTTCGTGCAGTACTTCCTTGATATCTTCTTCGATGGTTTTCATCGCGGGACAACCGCTATAGGTGGGAGTAATCGTGACGATGCATTTTCCCTCAGCCATTTCGACATTTCTCACAATGCCCATCTCCACGACATTTAGGACCGGAATCTCCGGATCAAAAACTTCCGAGAGAATTTGCCAGACCGACTCCGTATTCCTTTCAGTATCCTTCAACACGTTTTGCTAAAATTTAAAATCACCACTTCGCTCCTGGATAACTCCTCGGCAGGTATTGCATTTCAGCAAGCAGAAGACCAAGATACTCCGTGTGTTTTCCATGACGACCACCACTTTGTCCCCAGGCATCTGCCGGCACGCTCATAGTTGCTTCGTTCAAAGTTTCTTCGATTCTATTCTTCCATTCAGGGCGCAGATTTTCGACATCCACACCGATCCCATTCGAAACAGCCCACTGATCCAATTCATCCATCGCAAAAAACTCAGGCGTAAATTCCCAAAGATGATTCACAGCGGTTTGCAATCGTGCATGGCTTTCCTCTGTGCCATCACCCAAACGCAACATCCAGTCGGTGGCATGCTGCACGTGATAACGAACTTCCTTGATTGATTTTTCTGCAAAGCCACGAAGAAATTCGTCGGACGATGATTTCAGATTTTCCAGAAAAAGCAAATACCATTGAGCGAAGAAAAACTGACGAGCGATTGTGTGCGCATAATCGCCATTAGGCAATTCTACGATCAGCAGATTTTTAAAATCCCAGGCATCGCGCAAAAATGCGAGGTCATCTTCGCTCTTGCCTTTGCCTTCCAGCTCCGCAGCATACTTCAACAAATTCGTGGCCTGACCGAAATAGTCGAGACTGGTATTCGCAAGTGCGATGTCCTCTTCGAGCACCGGACCGTGTCCGCACCATTCACTAAGTCGCTGACCATAAATCAATGCATTGTCAGCAATGCGTAACACATAATCAAAAAGATTCTGATTCATCATGAATTAATATTCGTTCGGGAAAAAATCACATGTGGCCCACTTCCGGTGGGATTTCGTAAAATGTAGGATGGCGATAGACTTTATCATTTGCCGGATCAAACAGAAAATCTTTGTCGTCCGGAGAGGAAGCAACGATGTCCAAACTTTTTACCACCCAAACACTCACACCTTCCATTCTGCGCGTGTACACGTCACGAGCATTTTCAATCGCCATTTTCGCATCAGATGCGTGCAGGCTTCCGACGTGCTTATGTGCCAGGCCACTTTTACTTCGAATAAATATTTCCCAGAGCGGCCAATCCTTGTTACTCATTTCAATAATTTTTCGCAAGTTAAGAAGAGAACAAACTTTTGCGAATGACTTTGCTCAAGGTGCTTTTTTCCAACCAATTGCTTAATGAGTTCAATGCAAGGATGCGTCAGCATAAGCAGAATTACTTCTCAAAACAGTGATGGGAGCTTGTACCATCCTCCATCAAGATTTCTATGGTGTAGAATCCGGTACTCATTGGGTTCGTGTCTAGCTGAAAACGGGTCGAGTTCAAACTTCCACTTTCTATGATTCTTCCGGATAAATCTCTGATCGTGTAGTTCTTCATCCATTCTTCCGATTGAAGATTCAACAAGGTTGAAACGGGATTAGGAAAAATCAAAACTGCCTTGTTATCCTGTTCATTGATCGCATCCGGAATACAAGGATATTCGAGTATGCAGAAGGTATCATAAATGACATCCGTGATGGTGACCATGCATTCGAATCCAGGAGGAACATCTGTCAATGTGGTGGAAATAGTGTGTGTTACGGTTTCTCCCGGCAATTGCGCAAAAAAGAAAAACTGTTCACCAATGTTCGCGACGGTATCACCGTTGATAATCACCACCACTGTGGGATAGTTGATTTGTTCACTGCCATTCACAATCGTGACATCCAGCAGATTGGTTTCTGGATTGAAGCTGATATCAGTGACACACATATGCTCGCAATCCAGCGGCACAGAAGGCAAACTGCACAAGGCTTCATTCAAAGCGCTGGCAAGCGGAGTTGATTCAATGATTCCGGAGCCGGGAAAAGTTTCGATATAGTCGCCTGTAATTTCCCAGATGATGGCACCGGCCAGATCATTATTCACGATAAAATGTCCTTTCTCGTTGATAGAAGCTTCATCATCGTAAGAAACGAACGTGTGAAGATCATTCAAACCGGTGAGGTATGGAACGTGGGCAACATCATCCCAATGCGACTCAAACAAATTCCATTGTTGTAAGACATTATAATATTGCGGAATTCCAAGATCGGTAGAAAAAGTAACTGCATCGGCATAGCCGGCAGAAGGAGCGAATAAATCAGGAGTACCTGTTGTCACAGCAGATCGGCCATAGAAGGCAACACCTGCATTGATTTTTTGTGAAGGCACGTTGTATTCATCGATCAAACGATGGACGGCAGAAGCCAGATTAAAATCAGGATTGCCATTCGTGGGTGCAAAAAGCGGCGAGTTGTGATTGGTCTGAGCATCCCATGTTCCAAAAAAATCATAGCTCATCAGATTGACGAAATCAAGATCCTGCAGCACATTGTTCCATTCGATATCCTGCATGCGTTCAGGGGAAGCGCTGAATGCGCTCGTCAACATGAGTTCACCGCTGGTCGGTTCCAAAGCGTTTAGTGAATCGCGAATTTCATGAATCAGCAGCGTAAAGTTTTCTGTGTCCGCAGGCGTTCCATTTTGTGCAACATCACCGGGATATTCCCAATCGATGTCGATACCATCGCAATCGTATGTGCGGATAATTTCATTGCACCAGTGTGCAAAGTTTGTTCGTTTCACGGGATCAGCGGCAATAGCAGGAAACAAGTATGACAGGGTAAAACCGCCAATCGACATCATCACTTTCACATTGGCGTTGTGTGCATAGCTGATAAGCGAAGTGTTCGGATTGTGGTATGCCGCATTTCCCAGATCGTATTCGGTGTCATAACCGGCAGGTGCCACACTCCAGTTGATGGTGCCGAGCAATAAATTTTTATCGCTCCACGGATCAGTGATGGTGATCGAACCATCTTCAAGAGGTTTCAAAAAAGCATAGTTAATGATGCTGTATTTGCTGTAGTCGATGGTGGCGGGTCGCACCAGATTCGCACGGTCGTACCACTGCCAGACGGGGTAATAGCCGACAACCGTTTTGCAAGGTTGGGCACTTGCGTATACAAAAAACAAGGAGAATAGAAGAAGGAAAAGATTTTTCATGTGGTGGTTTCTTGAATCGAAAGTAGTGGAAAAAAGGGGAAGAGAGAATGAGGGAAAGGGGATGGGATGGATTTAGTGATGTCAACTATAGTATTGGTGAGTTTTTTCTTATTGGTTCCAGAAGAGGCCATTTCAAAACGGGAAAAATCTAATCGCGGATGCTCAAGGAAGACTGATGGAGCAATTGAGCTTAACTATTTCAATCAATCATTTACATTAAATTTGAATGATTGGAAATCCGGAACGTATAATGTGATCCTCATTTCAAAAGACAAGATTGTCGAATTCAAAAAAGTGGATGTTATCAGGTAAAAGAAATAAGAGAATTGGAGCATGGCTATGTCTTGCCATGTTCCTTCTTTTCTTCAAGGCTCATTCACAAATAACTTTCAACAAACGCTTATTTGCAGATAACAAAACCGTCTTCGAATCTATATATCCAATTGAGGAGGGTTATTTAGCTTCAGGGTGGTTGCTCGACACCATAGGTCAAAACCATATCGATTTAGTCATTTATGGATTCGACCTAGAGGGAAATGAACTTTGGACAAAAAGATATGGTGAAGCTGATCGCGCATTCTGGAGTATCGAAAATTCATCTTCATTACTAGACAATCGGTTTTTACAACAAAGCACAGGTACACGGGATGGAGTTCCTGTTGTCACCCAATCCTGGTTTAATGAAATGGGTGATACCATTTTTACACGTGATTTCGAAAGTCTCTATTTTAATAATGGATGGGATGGAGATTATTTTGTCTCAACCATATTCTCCTGTCTCAACGCTGATAGCACTTCCTATTTGTGTGTTCAAATTTTTCATGAAACAACCTTCAACGACGCCGTACTCTATAAACTCGACCCCCAAGGCCACGAACTCTGGCATTATGTCCACGCCACACTTTCAGATCCGGATGTGATTTATGCGGTGGTGCCTCATCGGGGTGGAGTAATCGCTGGAATCAATCAATTCATCTATGCTGAAGATTCAACCAATGTCCTATTTAAAAAGTTTGCGTCGAACGGCGATACAGTTTGGGAAATCAATTCGAATGATTTTATAGACGATGCTTTGTCTTGTAATTCCCTGATTATGGATGGTGACTCTCTAGTTGGCTGTGGAAAGGTTTTGCCATACAGCGTCAATGATTATTATCCAATTGCATCCGTTTTCAAAATCGACACCTTAGGTACTTTGATTTGGTCAAACACCTATGGTGCCTATACCAATTTTGAATGGCGTGATTTCACCAACGTCGTAAAAACCACCGACGGTAACTACGTCTGCGGAGGCACCTGGACAACCGTTCCAGGCAGTGAAGAAATTCCTATCGGACAAGTGAACGACGACTACGACCAATTCGCACACATCGTCAAATTCGATCGCGACAATGGTGATATTATCTGGGAGCGCAACTACCGCTGGCTGGAAACATACCGCGACAACCACAGCCTCAACGACATGAAAGCCACACCCGATGGTGGTGTTATTTTTTGTGGCGAAGCAAATGATACTTACCACATCTACGAGCCACCGTACCAACAAGCGTGGGTGGTAAAACTTGATGCATGCGGCTGCCTGGTGCCGGGGTGCGACGAGGAGTGTTTCGTGGGCGTTTCGGAATTGCCCGAAGGTCCAGGCAATGATTCAAAGAATTCAAAAATTCAAGTATTCAAATTTGGGCCGAATCCGGTGAGTGATTTGTTGAACGTATACGTAGGTTCAATTTCTAATGCAGATTTAAAAAATGCATCGATTGCCATTTATGATTTGCAAGGCAAGTTGATGAAATCCTTTGTGGTGAAATATGCGAACACAACTTATATGATGGATGTGTCGGAGATGGCGAGTGGAGAGTATGTGATGGGTTTCATGAATGATGGGGTTGTTTTGCAAAGTGAAAAATTGGTGGTTGCGCAACGGTAGAGACGCGATTGATCGCGTCTCAGAAACGATCTCCCTATAAACAAAATGTCGGTACAAAAGTCATTGTTCTTTATGCATTGATGAAAGTTGTTCATGATCCGGCCATTGATATGGCAAACATTCAATTGTTTTTGCCTGAAGCCATTTTCAAACCGGGTAAAATTCTGATCGCTGATGCTCAAGGAAGACTGATGGAGCAATTAAGTGTACAATACTTTAATCAACAATTTACCTTAAATTTGGGTGATTGGAGTGTGGGGACATATTCGGTTTCTCTTATTTCGAATGAAAAAATAATTCAAGTGAGCAAGTTGAATGTTATCAAGTAAATCAAATTCCATTATAAAAGCATGGGCCGTGTTGCCCATGCTTTTATTATTTCAAAATTCGATCAGCCAGATTGGTTTCAACAAGCGCTTTTTTTCCGAACACTCCAGCCGACTTGAATCAGTAAATATCACTGAAGGTGGTTACGTAGTTGCAGGTTGGTCTAGTGATCCAGCGGATGGTAATCATTTTGATTTATTGATTGTTAATTTGGATGTGAATGGTGAAATAACTGCTGAAAATAAATACGGAAATTCGCAACGTTATTTTTGGAGCATTGGCAAAAATGTTAGCGAATTGCCAGAGCGATTTCTGCAGCAAAGTGTTGGGCCAAGAAATGACACTGCCGCAATCAACCTTACTTGGTTCGATCATCTTGGTGATACCCTATTCACTCGTGATTTCAGAAGCATTTACCTGAATATGGGTTGGGCATTGGATTATTTCATATCGCCTCCGTTTGCATATCTCAACTCAGATAGCACTGCTTATTTGACAGCGATAGTGTCACACGAATCAACCTTTAGCGATGCCGTTCTTTACAAATTCGACCCGCAAGGCCACGAACTCTGGCATTATGTCCACGCCACACTTTCCGATCCTGATGCGATTTATGCCGTGGTGCCGCATCAGGGTGGAGTTATTGTCGGAATATTTGAAGATGGATATACAAATAATCCTGCTAATGATTTCATAGTAAAATTAAACAGCGCTGGTCTTGAACAATGGCATCTAAATTCAGATGATTTTCTACCGGGACGTCGAGGGAATTTCAGTCTGCTTTGTGACAATGACACATTGGTTATTGCTGGACTTTTTGAAGATTATGATTCTACAATTTACTATCCAATAGCTTCAATTTATAAAGTTGATACTTTAGGAAGTGTTATTTGGTCAAATACTTATGGTGAATATACTCAATTTGAGATGCGCACTTTCACCAACGTCGTAAAAACCACCGACGGCAACTACGTCTGTGGTGGAACGTGGACCACCATTCCCGGCAGTGAAGAAATTCCTGTCGGACAAGTGAACGACGACTACGATCAATTCGCCCACATCGTCAAATTCGATCGCGACAATGGCAATATAATTTGGGAACGCAATTACCGCTGGCTGGAAACATACCGCGACAACCACAGCCTCAACGACATGAAAGCGACTCCCGATGGTGGTGTTATTTTTTGTGGCGAAGCAAATGATCTTTACCACATCTACGAGCCACCGTACCAACAAGCGTGGGTGGTAAAACTCGATGCGTGCGGGTGTCTGGTGCCCGGCTGCGACACTGAGTGTACTGTTGGAGTCGGAGAAATGCCCGAAGGGCCAAGAAATGATTCAAATGATTCAAAGATTCAATTATTCAAATTTGGGCCGAATCCCGCTTATGATATGTTGAATGTGTTTGTTGGTGCGATTGCAAATGCTGATCTGCATAATGCTTCGATTGCGATTTATGATTTGCAAGGCAAGTTGATGAAATCCTTTGTGGTGAAATATGCGAACACAACTTATATGATGGATGTGTCGGAGATGGCGAGTGGAGAGTATGTGATGGGTTTCATGAATG
>JANOVT010000258.1:0-11548 GCA_031417525.1 Flavobacteriales bacterium
AAAAAAATATTTGGCTGAATACTTATTGTTGACGGTAGCTACCTGCATAATTGGATGTCGAAAAGGTCAAAAATAAACGGAAGTAGCGAAGGATAAAGTGTAATTTTTACACTAAGGTCAATATCGACTGTTGAAATGACCCGAATCCCTTAAAGCATTGAGGTTTGGGAAAATTACTCATCAGATCAGCTTTCTTATGCGCTTCTAACAGGAGTTCCAATCCTAAAAGTGTGAATTATGCAAACATTAAAGGCAAATCGATAGACGGGTCTGACATATCAACCTGTTCTTTGAACCGGAGTATACAAATGCATCTGAAAGGCAGAACCGGACATTTCGCATTGTTGAACGCTTCAAGATTAAAACGAACATGGCCTCAAAAAGCATAAGTATTCTATTAGCAGAGGATGATATCGATGACACGGCTTTTTTTGAGAAAATAATCGCAGAACTAGGGCTTGATGTCGATTTGAACATCGTATCTGACGGAGAAGCGTTGATGCAATACCTCGAAAAGCATCAGGTTGATTTACCAGACATCCTTTTTCTGGACTTAAGCATGCCGGGAAAAAACGGGTTCGAATGCCTGATAGAAATTAAAGAAAAAAAGGAGCTTCGTCATCTGCCCGTTGTGATGCTATCCACCGCATTTCCGAGTGACCTGAATTATGAAGACAAAATCATAAAAGCACTCAGCAGCTTTGGTGCCAACAAATTTATCCGGAAGCGAACTGACTACGCGATGCTTCGAAGTTCGATTCACGAAGCACTGATAGAGATATGTGATGTGTCGAACCCTAAACACACAGCCTGAAAACAATGAATACCGAAAAAATCCATATACTTCTTGCAGACGATGATGCAGATGACGTCTATTTTTTTGCAAAAGCGCTAAAAGATTTGACCATTGAAACGGAATTGAAGGTCGTTGTGAATGGTGATGACCTTATGACCTTTCTTAAAGATGAAAATATTTCACTACCCGACGTATTATTCCTTGACATCAACATGCCACGTAAAAATGGCATTGATTGCCTTGCAGAAATCAAACAAATACCTAATCTGAAAGCACTACCCATCGTCATGTTCTCCACTTCCAACGAATGGGACAAAATAAACTTACTCTTCAAAACAGGAGCAAACGTTTACATCCATAAGCCGAATGATTTTCAGCAACTCAAGCAGGTCATTTTTCATGCCTTGCCTATTTCGACACAAAAAACATCGGCAACCAATGATGTCAAGTATATTCTGAACGCATGAAGCCGGAGAAGCTGAAAATACTCCTCGCAGATGATGACACAGATGATTGCATCTTTTTCCAGCATGCCGTAAATGAGATGCAGAATACTCCTGAACTTACCATCGTGAATGATGGAGAACAGTTGATGCATATATTAAATGTAGAGTCCACCAGCCTCCCCGACCTATTATTTCTCGATTTGAATATGCAGAGGAAAAATGGATTTGAATGTCTTCTGGAAATCAAACAAAGTTCGAGACTCAGTAATCTACCGGTGATCATTTTTTCCACTTCTCTGGAACAGGAAGTAGTCAATTCACTCTATAACAATGGCGCACAGCATTTCATTCGCAAACCCTCAGAATTCCTACAATTCAAAAAAATACTTCATCAGACGATTACGAAACATACCGCATTGCGGAATATTCTGCAACCCTTGCGGGAAAATTTCATCATCAATATAACAAATTGAAGAACATGAATACAGGTCAAGACAAGGCTGACAACGAACTCATCCATGCCAACATTGAACTCGCATTTCAGAATGGCGAAAAAGAGAAACGTGCGGCAGAACTTATCATAGCAAACAAGGAGTTGGTATTTCAAAATGAAGAAAAAGAAAAAAGAGCTGCGGAATTGATTATCGCTAACAAGGAATTAGCCTTTCAAAATGAGGAAAAAGAAAAACGCGCAGCGGAATTGATCATAGCCAATAAGGAGCTGGCCTTTCAAAATGAAGAAAAAGAAAAGCGTGCAGCGGAATTAAGTATTGCCAATGAAGAGTTGGTATTTCAAAATGAGGAAAAGGAAAAACGTGCCGCGGAGTTGATTATAGCCAATAAAGAACTGGCTTTTCAAAATGAAGAAAAAGAAAAACGTGCAGCAGAATTGAACATTGCCAATGAAGAGTTGGTATTTCAAAATGCCGAAAAAGAAAAACGAGCAGCAGAGTTAATTATTGCGAACTATGCCCGAAGTTTGATTGAAGCAAGTTTAGATCCCCTCGTTACGATCAGTGCAACCGGAAAGATATTGGATGTGAATGAGGCATCGGTAAAAGTTACAGGTGTTCCTCGAAAAAAGTTGATCGACACCGATTTCTCTAATTATTTTACAGAGCCGACAAAAGCACAGGAAGGTTATCTCCAGGTTTTTGAAAAAGGTTTTGTGGCAGATTATCCTCTAACAATAAAACATAAGAACGGTACTCTAACAGATGTGTTATACAATGCTTCCGTTTATAAAGATGATAAAGGCAATGTGCTTGGAGTTTTTGCTGCAGCCCGGGATGTTACAGAGCAAAAATGGGCAAAAGATTTACGAATTGCCAACAAAGAGCTTGCTTTTCAAAATGATGAAAAGGAAAAACGGGCAGCAGAGTTAGGCATTGCCAATAAAGAACTTGTCTTTCAAAACGATGAAAAAGAGAAGCGGGCAGCAGAAGTTGGCGTTGCCAATAAAAAATTAATCTTTGAAAATGAAGAGAAAGAAAAACGTGCTGCCGAGTTTGTCATTGCCAATAAAGAACTTGCCTTTCAGAATGAAGAGAAAGAAAAACGAGCAGCAGAGTTAATCATTGCGAACAAAGAGCTTGCTTTTCAAAATAAGGAAAAAGAAAAACGCGCAGCAGAACTCATCATCGCGAACAAGGAGTTGGCTTATCAGAATGAAGAGAAAGAAAAGCGGGCAGCAGAATTGATCATAGCGAACAAAGAACTACTTGCATTTACGTATATATCCAGCCACGATTTGCAGGAACCACTTCGTAAAATTCAAACTTTTGGCTCTATCATTTTAGAGAATGAAAACGACAATCTTACCGAAGATGGAAAATACAATTTCAAACGCATGCAATTAGCAGCAGGCAGAATGCAGCAGCTCATTGACGACTTGCTGGCATTTTCAAGAATTGCAACGACTGAATTAAAATTCGAAACCACGGATCTGAATATCATTGTAGAAGATGTAAAAATCGAACTCAAGGAGATCATTCAGGAAAAATCCGCTGTAATCGAGTCCAAACAACTTGGTCAGGCCAACGTCATCGCGTTTCAATTCAGACAGCTTATTTACAACCTCATCAGCAATGCGCTGAAATTTTCGAAACCAGACAGACCGCCACTCATATCCATTCGACAACGAACAATAGATGGCGAAACCATGAATCACTCGCGCATTTCATCCGATAAAAATTACAGTCACATTTCTGTTGCCGATAATGGAATCGGTTTTGAGCCACAATTTCACGAGCGCATATTCGAAGTTTTTCAAAAGCTGCATGGCAAAGAAGTTTATGGTGGAACAGGTATTGGACTAGCCATCGTAAAAAAAATCATTGAGAATCACGGAGGCACCATCGTCGCGAGTAGTCAACTTAACCAAGGCGCTACATTCGACATCTATATTCCGGAATAACAAAGGGATTCTCTGACTTATCAGCACATAAAAGAACCTCGGAACATTCTTCTCAACTGATACAAATCATGAGGTATGGCAGCAAGTCAAATGCCCATTGCAGCGTGGCATCTTCTCAATAGTCATTTTAGCAATCGACGGTTTGTAAGTTCAATACGTAATAGAATGTCGCAAAACCATTAATTAAGCCTAACTTCATAGAATTAATCTAGAGTTGTATATCACAACCGGATAGACAACGATTCAACTTAAAGCCCCATCAGATGAAAGCCCAACAACTACCGCTCAAGAAAAAGGCTTCGGCGAAATCTATCTCTACAGCGGGCATGCCATCTGTCAAAAAAAAAACCGAGCCTGCCAAAGAATTAGTCCATCCATTTACAGTGGTTTCCATTGGTGCGTCCGCAGGCGGACTTGAAGCCATCACACAGTTATTAAAAAACCTGTCACCCAACACTGGCATGGCCTTCATTTATGTTCAGCATTTAAGTCCCGATCACAAAAGTCTGCTGGCGCCCATTTTATCCAAAGTAACCACCATGGTGGTGCAGGAAATTGATGACATGGAAAAAATGAAACCGGACAATGTTTATATCATACCATACGATAAAGATATCGAAGTGACCGATGGACATATCAAGCTGATACCACGACTGAGAAACAAGACAGCTAATCTTTCCATTGATGTCCTATTTTCTTCACTCGCTGAAACACACAAAGAAAATGTGATCGGCGTGGTCTTATCGGGCAGTGCAAGCGACGGAACCCGTGGCTTGCGAGAAATCAAACTGGCAGGCGGGCTCACTTTCGCGCAAGACTCTTCCGCAAAATTCATCAGCATGCCTCATTCTGCAATTGCAGCAGGAGTCGTTGATTTTGTTCTGTCGCCAAAAGAAATTGCACTGAAGTTGAATTGGATCAGTAAGCATCCTCAGGTTAATAAACTATCCATGAAGGCTTCACCAGAAGATGAAATTGAGAATGATGATCCTTATCTGAAGTTAATATTCCAACAACTTCAAAGAGAAAAAGGTGTAGACTTTGGACTCTATAAAAAGAGCACGATAAAGCGGAGAATACTAAGAAGATTGCTCATACACAGACTCACAACAATAAAACAATACACTCAGTATTTGACAAAAAACAAAACTGAGTTGGATTTGCTTTATCAGGATTTGTTGATCAATGTCACCGAATTTTTTCGTGACAAAGAAGCATTTGATATGTTGAAGAAGACCATCTTCCCACGACTACTCAAAAGTAAAACCAAGGGAGAAACTCTTCGAATCTGGGTGGCAGGCTGCGCGACCGGCGAAGAGGTATACTCCATTGCTATGATGCTCCGTGAATTGCAGGGAAGTAAAACAAACCATATCCCCTTCCAGATTTTTGCTTCGGATTTAAGTGCGTCCGCAATCAGCGATGCACGCAATGCCGAATACACGGTGCAGCAAGTAAAAAATGTATCTCCGAAACGATTACAACAATTCTTCACGTTGACAAATGGAAAATACTGCATTTCCAAATCACTACGAGAAGCATGCATTTTTGCGGAACATAATGTCTTGCGAGATCCGCCGTTCTCTAAAATGGATTTTATCAGTTGTCGAAACCTGATGATCTATTTGGATCATGCAGCACAGAAAAAACTGATTTCGAATTTTCACTTTTCATTGAATGCAGGTGGATGTCTTTTGCTCGGTAAATCAGAAACGATTGGCACAACCGAGGCTCTGTTTTCCGAAGTGAATAAAAGGCACAAGATCTATTCGAAGAAAAAATCTTCTGGAATTTCGGCATTTGCTGATGTCATCGGAAACAAATCCAGTTCAAAGAATTCAACCAGGAAGATCATCTCAAAAGTTCCACCCAAAAAGAATGACACTACCCATCGCGGCAATTTAGGAATAGCTCTGGACTCAGCCTTACTTGCACACTACATGCCCGCCAGTGTTATTATCAACCATGATTTCGAGATAATGCAATTCCGGGGCAAGACAGATTTGTATCTAAAGCATCCAACCGGAAAAGCCACATTTAATGTCTTAAAAATGGCACGGCCGGAAATATCATTTGACCTACGCACAGCGATTCAACAATCTATAAAAACAAAAAAACCAGTCCATAAATCTAAAATTGAGATCGATCATCACGAATCAGAAGAGACGACTTTATTAGTCAATTTCGACGTATCACAGATAGAGGTTGACGGAGAAGAACCATTGCTCATGATAGTATTCTCCGGACAAGAAATTGACTCACCTACAGAAACGAAGGGCAGAAAAAGTTCGTTTATTGCTAAGGACAGGAAAATAAAAAAGTTAGAAGAAGCTTTGGCAACTGCCCGTCTGGACTTGAATTCATTTATGCATGACCAGGAGGCGGTGAATGAAGAGCTTCAAAGCGCGAATGAGGAAATTGTTTCCAGCAATGAAGAGTTGCAAAGTCTGAACGAGGAATTGGAAACATCCAAAGAAGAAATAGAATCTACGAATGAAGAATTGACAACGAGCAATCATGAATTGCTTACACGCAATCAACAGGTAGAAGGATTGAATTCATACTTCGAAGTGATTCAATCAACGATCCAGGAACCGATGTTGATCCTCGATAAGGAAATGCGCATTCGATCAGCCAACCTTTCATTCTATAAAACATTTCACACAGCAGAAGAAGACTGCATTGGACGGTCATTGTACAAACTTGGTGATGGCTATTGGAATACTCTCCAAATCAAAACTATGTTGGAAGATGTCGTTCCGAATAACAATAGCTTTCAGAACTTCGAATTGGAATTCAACATTGCAAAGGAAGGAGTAAAGACTATGCTCCTGAATGCGCATCGCATTATCCGGCAGAATCCACGAGAAGAATTGATTGTTATGACCACTGTTGATGTAAGTGAAGTCAGGAGACTCGCCATTGAACTTCAACTTAAGGAAAATAAAATTCTTGAGGCACAACTTGAAATTGAAAAAAAAGCAAAAGAAGTACTTACAGCATCAAATGAATATTTCAGACATCTGGTAAAAGCACTGCCGGCAGCAGTATACTCCTGTGATTCAAATGGAAAGATAACATTCTATAATGATGCCGCTGAAAAAATTTGGGGACGCAAACCAAATCTCAAAAAAGACATGTGGTGTGGCTCTTATAAACTTTTCAATCCGGACGGCACACTGATATCTGCCGATCAAAGCCCAATGGCACGCTGCATACAAGAAGGCATGGCCATTCTTGGTGAGGAAATCATCATTGAAAGGAAGAACAAAAGCAGATCGAATGTGTTGGTGTATCCGCAGCCTGAATTCGATACTAACGGGAAAATCATAGGTGTCATCATCATGGGCTTTGATGTTACCGAACAACTCAACGCCAAAAATGAATTGTTGATTGCAAAAAACATTGCAGAGAGTAAAACACTTCTTGCGGAAGAAGCTGTGAAATCGAAGCAGCAGTTTCTGAGTAACATGAGCCATGAAATCAGAACACCGATGAACGCCATCATTGGATTTACTAAAGTGGTATTAAAAACAGATCTTACTGAAAAACAAAAAGAATACATCACCGCGATCAAAATGAGTGGTGATGCGTTGATAGTATTGATCAACGACATTCTGGATCTTGCTAAAGTGGATTCCGGCAAAATGACTTTCGAACAAACGTCATTCAACCTGAGAGAATCGCTTTCAGGCATGTTGCGTCTTTTTGAAACCAAAGTGATCGAGAACAACACCGTCCTGGAAGGAGAATTTGATCACTCCATTCCCGAAATTCTCATCGGTGATCCATTGCGATTGAGACAAATCATTTTAAACCTTCTGAGTAATGCCGTAAAATTCACAGAAGGCGGGCTGATAAAGTTGCGTGTCGATATTCAACATGAGAATGCAACTGATATTGATCTGGAATTCTCCGTTTCAGATACAGGCATTGGCATACCGGAATCACAATTGAACAGCATATTTCAAAATTTCCAACAAGCATCCACTGATACAACAAAAATTTATGGTGGCACCGGATTAGGTCTTGCGATTGTCAAACAGTTGGTTGAATTGCAAGGAGGCACCATATCCGTAGAAAGCAAACTTAAAAAAGGTTCTGTGTTTCATTTCACGTTGAAATTTAAAAAAACTCCGGTCATTGCTAAAAGTGGACAAACGCAAAAAAAAACTTCGCTTCATCAAAAAAAACGCACACTTAAAATATTGGTTGCGGAAGATGTGCCACTTAATCAGCTATTGATGAAAACGATCCTAAGTGACTTTGGATTTAATGCAGACATTGTAGAAAACGGCCAACTGGCCATAGATCAACTAAAGTCGCAAAAGTATGATCTCGTTTTGATGGATATTCAGATGCCCGTAATGAATGGCTTTGAAGCCACAAATTACATCCGTAAAACTTTGCTCTCGAATATCCCTATCATTGCGTTGACAGCCGATGTTACAACCGTGGATACTGCAAAATGCCGGGAAGCGGGAATGAATGACTACGTGTCAAAGCCGATTGATGAGAAAGAGCTGTATGACAAAATAATTTCTTCTTTAAATTAGTGCAACCACTTGCATTCAGATAAAATCAATACATTCGATATTGGAAGCTAGGTAAAAAAAAATAGATTCCTTTCTTCCTTCGCTTATCACAGCCACTAAAAAATATTGGATGTGGAGTACTGATCTGCGTCGTTGGCCTGATTGCGGTAGGACTACTTCTGGACTTGAAACCACCACATGGTGGTAAGCAGATGCGCTCTGAAACGTTAATCCGAAACGTATCACACATTACAATGAATCAAATCAAACCAATAAAAAATCGAATTGCAGAAATACAAACTTTTTACATGCTTGAGATGTGAGTTCGAGTTTCTTCTCAATCATAGGTAATTGCCGAAGGTTTTGAAAATGCGAAAGATCTGAATTTGACAGAAAAACCGGTAACCGGATTAAACTTTGTGTATTTATTGTTTCCATCAGGAAGATTCGGATAAAATCCAAAGGACAACTGAAAGCTACTCGTCAAGAGATTTTCATTTCTGAATAACATGCCCACAGCGTACGACTGATAAATGCGACCATCGAACATGTGAGCGTCATCGTTTTTTAGCGCACCAAAACCAATTAAGACTAATGGCGCAAAATGAAACCCGATAAAACTGTACGGCGAGTAGATCACACTTTCTAAATTCAATAACATTTTGCTCGTACCGGTGATAGACCCATTACTGAACCCATAAAGTTCATCCGGCCGCAGAGTGATTCGCTCCAGAGGCGTCTTATTAAAACCATCGACATATTTCCAATAGATGAATTGCCGGAAATACCACTTGTTACTTTTGAGTAAATCCGTGAAGTAGAATGCCCCGAGATTGATGGTGGAGCTGTTGTCCTTCCTATTGTAAAAACTGCCATACGCAGCGCTTACAGAAAAATAGCCGACATTGTCGATATGCATTCCTTTTGAAATATCAAAGCCACCATAATTGCGAGGAGAGTTTTGTTCTTTGTAAAAAAGTCCGTAAGTAAATTTCAGAACAAGACCTTCCGGTATATCTTCATTTGCGCCAAAACGAAAAATGTATTGGTCCTTATAAAATTTGCTCACCGACAAACCGATACTACCAAGGAATAAGGAAGAGTTTGAATTCACCTTGTTGGTGTCAATATCAAATGAAGGTCGTTGATTATAGTTTATTTGGGAGTATCGGACTGCCGCTACTGTATTACTTAGTCTGCTATTTGTGCGTTTGCCAAGTTTTGTATGAATACTATTTCCAACCCACATGTCTACATTATGATAGCTCAGAGGAATCCGACGAGTTGCATCATCACCGGCAGGAGTAAATTCATATTTCCCCCATGTTTTCGCTATTGAAGCGCCACCGGCCCACTTTGTGAGCGAAGAATAAAAAGGTCTTTCAATGGCCAATTCACTTCGGACCACGTCATTCGTTTTTATCAACGTAGCATTCGATGAAATAAAAGTATTTGAAATATTGCCCACATAGTAGCTTGTGGCCAACTGATAATCACCATTTGTTTTATAATTAACGAATTGCTCGAGACGTTGGCCACTTCCCCCAATATTTTTATCTCTTACAGTAAGGCGCACATTGTTTAACCCCACCCGAATCGGTACTACGAGTGCCCATTTATCTAAAACATATACTTTGACGTCCACACTATCTCTACCCGGAGCGTCCGCATCCATTACATAAATGTGCGCATCACTCACATAACCCACACCGCGAATCAATCGCTCCGATTCGCTGATTTTAAGCAAGTCCAATGGCTCGAGTGTTTCAAAAAGCAAAAGATTCCGAATGATTCTTTTTCTCGTCCTGATGTGGTACTTGTTGCCCACTTTTTGAAGGGAGTTTTGTTCCGGTTGCCAGAGTGTATCACTCACAGAGTTGCCAAAAGGATCTAGTACACTGACCTCGATTTGTCTGATAATTTTACCGTCGTACTTTAGATTGGGGTCTACATTTTTCTTTTTATTTGTAGTTGGCTTTTTTTGATACTTCTGAGGGGCAGGATCCACAAAAACAGCATGAAAGAGAAATTTGGTAGACTTATGTTTGTAGGCGAACTTCTTGATCTTTTTATACACCGCCAAAGTATCACGACGCTCAGGTGGTTGCTCGACAGTCTGCGATTCACCAATGATAGCTATGCATAGAGCGAACAGCAAAAAGAGAAATCTTTTTGTAGTAAGCATTAAAATTACCGTTAGCATCAAACCAAAAATGGCGAACTTCATAACAAATACCTTATAGAGTTTGCGCAAATACTTGCAGAATTTACACGTGGTTGTCTTGCGCAAACCAATATGGCGAATGAAATCAAAGTATTCGATAATAGATTAGACTAGATTGAAACTATCAAGGAGAATAAGAATTCCCCCTGAAATGTTGCCCGAACTCATGCTTTTAGAACTTAGAATGTCCATCATGGATGGATGGCCATTCCTGAATGATTATGCCACACCCCGGCCGCAATTCGATAAAAAAGTAACTATCTAGGTGTTGTCTTCATCGATTTCACCGGATGAAGTTGTGAGGGCAAAGACTATTTCTGAAGTCTCCGATTATATCATCAAACCTATAAGCAAAGATCGAATTGTGAATCTTATCAGCACATTGTGAATTCAATCTGAAAAAAGTCGTTTCATTTAAAGGTGCTTAGTTATCCGGATCACTTTTGTACAGTAAAAAATGCTTCTATGGTTTAGTGTGCCCATAGCAATGTAGCTTACTGAAAGGTCAGGTGCAGGGCTTGATATCATTCCTGATCCATTCCTCGCAAAGGAGCGCGAATGGACGGAGGCATTAGTGACAAGTTGGTTGTAAGTCCTACCGGACTTGTAAACCAGCCATTGGACACGAGGAGAACCATCACTTCTTTCCGGATGACAAGTGCGCGCATGATGTAGGATTTTTGGCCCTTCGGGCACTGTCATTAAGTTAAGGAATTCATGAAGCTCCAGAGGAGCGCAATATTCTTAGAAATAATGCGCGGGCTGAATGCAAGCTCCGTAGGAGCGGCATATCATGTTTTATAGATCGCGATAAAAAATTCTGAATGCCTGGATTTCATTTGGATGTGTAAAAATATGTCGCTCCGATGGAGCTGGAACGCCGTCTTCGGATCACCAAACTACTAACATGTCGCTCCTACGGAGCTCTATTAATTCATTCGTAAAATTGGAAGTGCTGCTTAAGGGCACTTCTAATAACCTCTTTTACGAATCGACCAAATTCGATTTTGAGTATATTTTTATAAAATAAGCCGATGTTGATTTCGCCGAATACTTCGTCAAATATCAGTTCCATAGCTATGGCTATGCAACTTCAATTTTCCTCGTCTTCGACGAAATCAACTATCGCGA
>JANOVT010000259.1:0-4866 GCA_031417525.1 Flavobacteriales bacterium
TGCAGCTTAAAGCGGTTTGGTGATCCCTCCTGAAAGGCGTCACCGATACTTCAAAATTGTTGCTATCCAATTTCTGTATCATCTCATTTACAACATGCAGTTAGTTTGCTATTCCAACTACTTCAAGGCACAAACAAAGAATTCACAAAGTTCTTCGCTTTAGTTGAAGCCTTGCTGACTTCATGTCAAATCGTGAATTACGACGAATCGCATACAGATTTGATTCGCCTACACTTGTAAGCCAAGGCATTTGTTGAATTTATTCAGAATCGTTGATGTATTTCTTCAAAGAAATATTAATGACTCAATATATATTTAGCGCTCTTTGTGTGAAATTCCTTTGTGTCCTCTGTGGTTTCAAGCACATGTGCACACGAAAGTTCATCCAATCTACATCATGAAGTCAGCAGACCGGTAACAATGTCTTCCATTTTCCGGATGCTGATTTCTTTGGAAAAATGATGCTCAAAAACTTCCTTCGCCTTTTGTCCCATCTTCTTGCAAACATTTTCTGATTGAAGAAATGTTTGAAGCGCTGCCGCAAGCTCCGTTGCATTGCCCGGTTCAAATAATATTCCGCATTCGCCTTGTTGTAATATTTCCGGAGTGCCGCTGCTGCGTGTCGCTGCTATCGGTTTTTCAAATGCCATGGCTTCAATCGTCACTGTGCCGAACGTTTCACCTTTACTACACAATACGAAGATGTCGATCGCTTCATAAAAATTCTGCACTTCCTGACTAAAAGGACGGAAATGCACAAACGATTCAAGATGGTATTTGTTCACCAACGTGTGCAGGTGATTTTCATATTCTTTGCCTTCATGCAATGTGCTTTCACCACAAATGAGCAAATGGCATTGTTCACCTCGTTGGTGAATCAAGTGCAGTGCTTCAATCGCTACATGTTGTCCTTTGAGCGCATCCAGTCTTCCAACGATGCCTATCAGTTTGACATCAGCAGGAAGATGGAATTTCATTCGGGACGCATTTCCTCCGATAGCATTCTTCTTCAATGATGAAACATCGACACCTAATGGAACAACGTGAATTCTCTCGTGAGGAAAGTGCGTCATCGATTTCACCTGTGCGGCTAGAAAATTCAGTGTGCTCACCCAGGCATCAATAGGTTCAAAACGTCGTGTATGAAAAAAATCTTTTTTACTGATACCAAATTGCATCGCTTGCTGATAAAGCAACTTGAGTCGTAATCCACTCAATCGTTTCACCAGACCTAGCAATGAAAAATCGCGTGTATCCCGAAACCAACAAAGTGTAATTTCATGATGAATAAATAAACGATTCACACGAATTGCATTCAAAAGGTCAAAGTACTTTCGGTTTCTTTTTATAATGACTACTTCAACTGATTCTGAAATAGCACGCTTATGAATTTTAGAATTTTCCAAACAAAAAACAACCACGCTCCATCCCCTTTCCTTCATCCAGGCTGCATATCGAACGAAGTTCATTTCAAGTCCACCCCAGGAATTGGAGCTGCAATAAAATCCAATAACGTTTTCGTTTTTTAGAATGGATGCGTCTTTTGATGGCATGCGCAAATCTAAAGCAAGTGTAGAACCAGCAAGAATGCTTTCGTCCGTCAAGGTCTTGTGTAAATATCCGAAGAAACAGGTTTGAGAAATGACTTAAAAAGGCGCTGGCTCACCACCCAAACCAAATGGCTCATCATCATCATCCATAGTATTCAATTTCGATGATACAGTGATGGTTGTTGTACCATCCTGATTATGACTTCCATTAAATCCTGTGTTCGCTTTGACCGCATCACCATACTGTGAGTTGTCATAGTCGAATCCTTCGAGGTTGGTGAATTTAGCCAACCTTCCAATGAAGCGCAACTTCACATCACCGAGCGCACCATTTCGGTGCTTGGCAACGATGATGGTTCCGGTGCCTTGCGTAGGATGTCCATCTGCATCCGTATCGATATTGTAATATTCAGGCCGGTAGATGAATGCCACGATGTCGGCATCCTGCTCAATCGCACCCGATTCTCGCAAGTCTGAAAGCAGTGGGCGTTTATCACCTCCGCGTGTTTCAACCTGACGCGACAACTGCGAAAGCGCTATCACCGGCACATCCAATTCCTTCGCTATTCCTTTTATACTTCTTGAGATGGTGGAAATTTCTTGCTCACGGTTTCCTGAACGATTGTCTCCTCCTACTGTCATCAATTGCAAGTAGTCGATGATGATCATCTGGATACCATGCTGTGCTTTCAGTCGGCGACATTTTGCGCGAAGTTCGAAAACAGAAAGTCCGGGAGTGTCATCAATAAAAATAGGTGCTTCTGCTATGCGAGATATTCGCTGGTGAAGCTGATGGAATTCATGATCCTGCAAACTTCCTTTGCGAAGTTTTTCGGCATCGATTTCTGTTTCACTGGAAATAAGACGTTGTACCAACTGAACACTACTCATCTCCAGAGAAAATATCGCTACCGGAATTTGAAACTCGACGGCCATGTTGCGGGCCATCGACAATACAAAAGCCGTTTTACCCATACCAGGACGAGCTGCCACAACCACCATATCGGATCGTTGCCATCCGCTGGTTATTCTATCAAGATCGGTGAAGCCCGAAGGCACACCACTGACACCATGTGTATTCTGACGGGCAGATTCAATCTGATCGAGTGCGGTCTTGATAAGCACACTCATCTTATCGTAGTTCTTTCTGATGTTTCCTTCAGCTACCTGAAAAAGATTGCTCTCTGCTTTATCCAACAAATCAAAAACGTCTGACGTTTCGTCATACGAATCTTTGATGATTTCATTTGAAATTCGGATCAGTTCTCTTTGAATGAACTTCTGAGCGATGATCCTGCCGTGTGTTTCGATGTTCGCTGTAGACGCCACACGATTCGTCAACTGAGAAATATACAGTGGGCCGCCGATAATCTCAAGATCACCTTGACGACGCAATGCGTGCGTTACCGTGAGGATATCAATCGGCTCTCCTTTTTGAAAAAGAGTGATGATTGCCTCATAAATTTTGCTGTGTGATTCTTTGTAAAAACTACTTGGCTTCAGGATATCAATGACAGTATTGACAGCAGTCTGCTCAAGCATCATCGCACCGAGAACTGCTTCTTCAAGATCTACAGCCTGTGGAGGTAATTTCCCCATTTCTGCACCCATGGCATTGCCAAGAGTTTCTCTGATTCCCTGAATTCGTTCGCGTCTGCGTTGTCTGTTATCCTGATCGTTGAATGCCATATCTCGTTCCTTCCCAAGTATAAAATTGGAGGGGTGTAAAGATGCTTCTCTATTTCCCCTTCCGCAGCGCATTGTTCTGAACAAACGCGCTTAATCTTCTAACCAATATCTGTTAACATTCGCTATCGACTGCTAACCAGTTAAATTTGAGAAAAAAATCACGGTTTCAGAAGGTCTGGCCAACTTAGTTTTCAACTATGCATTTCAAACCAACATTTTTTACGTATAACACGCAAACCCACTGGCTTTCTGTAATCGCGATGTTCTGCGTTTCGATCTTGTTTTCAACCGGTTGTAAAAAAGAAGACGCGGATGGTTCTGCTCCAAAAATCATATTCACCGATCCTCATTCGGGCGACCAATTCTTTTTTGGAGATGCCATTCCCGTGAAAGCGAGCGTTACCGACGACAAAAATCTTGAGTCCATTCGCATTCAAATTACCAACGCACAGAATCAGATTTTTCTGCAGTCTATCCTGTACAAAAACGAAGGAACATCTAAAACAATCGAAACGACCATTTTCGTTGATGATATCTACCTTGAATCAGGAACTTATTTTGTGAGGATCACAGCAAATGATGGAGCCAATGAAAGTGTCGCTTTTCAAGAGATTCAAATTTATGGCCAGCCGAGAATCCTTCAAAAAGTATATGCCATCAGGCAAATAAATAATGGAAGCACAACATCCATAGACACTTTTGGAGTGAATGGATTTTCCAACTTACTAAACGTGCCATCCAGATATGCAGGTGGTTGCATAAATTCAAGGCGTCAGTTCGGAATGCTATTGGACGATGAACAACAGCAATTTCGCACTTTCGAATTACCCGACTTTACACCAATCACCGCAACAAATATTTTTGTGAGTAGTTTCGATGTCTTTACTGCTACAAAGTACGATGAGGAATCGAATGAGTATTTTGTTGGTATTGTTGATGGTAGAATTTTTAAAGTTGCTTCCGGTCAAACATTGACAAACTTTTCAGGAAGTCAAACGAATTCCAAAGTAAAATTTCTTGAAGTAACTGAAAGCTACATATACGCCATCACCGAGAATGCAAATGCAACGGAGCGGAACATGGTTGTTTATTTTCGATCCACCGGGGCTATCTATCATTCAACGCCCATTTATTTTGACGTGAAGGGCATGGTCAAAATGAGTGACGAAAATCAAATTCTATTCATTGGAAATGAAACGGGAAGTTTATTCAAATTTTACAACAACGAGGCCAATGCAATAACTGATGTTTTCAATTTCTACGATCAGAATTTTGTAACAGGAATTTGGTCAGGTGCAGAAGGAGTATTTTATGCTAAACACAGCGATGGTTTGGTGCGATACAATAACTTTCTGGAAAGCTACTCCGTAGGTTTGAACTTGAATCCAATTCAAGTAAAATATGAACCTTTGTCTCAACGCATTTATTTAATTACATCAGATGGACTTCATATACTCGATGAATCCGCAGGTATAGAATTAGCGTTTTATCCTACTACGAATTTGGTGGATGTTTGGTTTGAATACAATAAGTAAGAGTTTGCATAAAAATGCATCCACACGACACTTCGCACTATTCACTCGCTTCGCTCGATCATTGAAATCTTTCGCGCCGAGATTCGCCGAGG
>JANOVT010000260.1:0-2614 GCA_031417525.1 Flavobacteriales bacterium
GTATGGACAAGCAGTGGGCACACATGATTTCGTCACCGGAGATTGCATTCACCCCTTGATAGGTGTTCTGGGCGAAGCCGATCCTGATGATCATATTGGGTATCGCGCCATCGGCATATATGGTCGAATTATTGACGTTCCTGAAGAATGCTCGGGTACTTCATATGCCGGCTATTTCGAAGGTGACGTATTGACTACAGGCGTGCTCACTGCACAAGACGTCATAGAAGTTTCAGACAGTTTATTTAAAGAGAACATTCAACCGTTGTCTAACGCTTCTGAGATTTTATTGAATCTAGAAGCACACACCTACAATTTCAGGTCAGAACAATTTCCAGATTTCCATTTTTCCACAGAAGAAAGGGCTGGTTTTATAGCCCAAGAAATGGAAACGATATTACCCGCTCTTGTGCATGAAGTATCCACAATTTCAAAATTCGATGAAACTGGCGAATTAATTTCAGAAGGTTTGACTTATAAAGGCGTCAATTATCAGGGATTAATACCATATCTAGTTGCAGGATATCAGGATCAACAACAGACAATTTCCGAGTTGTCATCACAATTGATTTCATTACAAGACCAAATCAATGCATGTTGCAGCGTAGCCTCACAATCAGCTTCAATGAAAATGATGAATGAAATGCGGAATACTTCTTCGAGCATAACTTTAAAAGATGTAAAATCCATAGTGTTACAGCAAAACATTCCAAATCCAATGGAAGAAACAACCGTGATTAACTATGATATCGAAGTTGATTTCCAACATGCCGAAATTATCTTTTACGATGGCAACGGAAGACAAGTCAACTCATTCAACATTGCAACACCTGGTGCTGGTCAGTTGAACGTCTTCGCAAATGACCTATCCTCTGGAGTTTACAGTTATGTTCTTGTGGTAGATGGGAGTGTTATTGACACGAAAAGGATGATCAAACAATAAAAAAAAATGAATATCAGACCACCCATGAAGCATTGAATGTTGTTCAATTGTAAGTTGAAATATGCATGTAAAAAGCCCCACTATCGTGGGGCTTTGCATTTAATTGTTGACTACGAATTACAAAAGAGATGTTTTAATAAAATCCGTCGCTCGCTTGTGCGCATCCTCCGTAAATTCCTTCTTGTATTGCGGATTGCTCGGATTCGCAAATGCGTGATCTGCGTCGTATGATTTTACTGTCAGACTTTTTCCGGCTGTTTTCATATTCGCTTCAAACTTTGTGACCATTTCTTTATTGATCCACTGATCCTGCTCAGCAAAAACAAAAAATACAGGCGAGTTCAATGTTTTGATTCGTTCCATTTTTTCTTCCGGTGCGCCGTAATACATCACACACGCTTTGCTTTGTTTTGCTGCGAGCAAACTGATCTGCATACTCCAGCCGCCACCAAAACACCAGCCGATGGTTGCTATGTTGGCCTTGGGCCCAATGTATCTAAGCAATCCGCTGATGATGGCTTCTGCCCTTTCTTTTTTCACCGACTGCATAAACACCGCTGCAGAATCTCGCGACGCAGCCACCTGATGATCGTATAGGTCAATCGCAATCACATTCGTATTGCCAACGGTATTAAAAATCTGTTCTGATTCCTGGCGGATATAATCATTCAGTCCCCACCACTCGTGCACAACGATGATATAGTTGTTGGTGGGCTTTTCTGATTTGATTTCGTATGCATGTCCTTCCTTTCCTCCTTCCACTTTAAAAGAAATTTCTTTGCCGGCAAGCTTTGTCAGAGTGAACGGTGTTGGATCGAGGTGTGTTGCCACAAAATTTTTATCCTGGGTTAGCATTGCAAATGCTTCGGTTGAAGCGGGTTTTTCACAACAAGAATTTTGAGCAGAAAAATTCAAAGCGAGAATCATAACGAAGAGAAATAAGGAGGTTTTCATTAGATAGTTTTTACTGTGAGAATTATGAATTATAAATTATCAATTATTGGTGGCTTTGTCATCAGCAATCAGTGATTTGAGGCATAGATAATGCCTTTTCAGCATAACAAGTCAAATGCTTCCATAGGATTGTTAGATAATTTTACATTGAACATCAAGACACGATCACTCATGAAAAAAAATGTCATTCGGCAACGAAGTTATCAATTTGCAGTTCGTTCGATTGAGCTTTACAAGCATCTTGGTTCAACGAAAAGGGAATACGTAATAGCCAAACAAATTTTAAGAAGTGGTACAAGCATAGGTGCGATGGTCCGTGAAGCTCAAAACGCTGAATCCAAAAAAGATTTCATACATAAACTCAGTATTGCCCAGAAGGACGCCAATGAAAGCCTTTACTGGATAGAACTGCTTGCTGATACAAATTACATTACTAGAAAAGAATTCGATAGTCTTCATACAGATGGCAGAGAATTGATGAAACTCCTTACTGCAATATTGCTTTCCTTAAAAAAGGAAGAGGGCTCAAATAATTGATAATTGAAAATTAATAATTGGTGTTAACGTATCGGAATCCGACACTATCCCGCTAAGTGTGTAAGTAGAAAAAGTTGCTAATGGATTTTTAGTCTCTCTTCAAAGATAATTGTAAACTGGTTAAGAATCACCCCCCAATCCCTGATTGCCATTGTCCATTTCTTGGTAGCCTCAATCACA
>JANOVT010000261.1:0-38721 GCA_031417525.1 Flavobacteriales bacterium
TTATAGGTTCTTTGCTTGAACAAATTTGTGTGTATTAAGTCCATGCAAAAAGCAGAACAGAACTCGCAAACCTTCAACTTCTCAGAATTTCAAATTTTCATTTCGCCGGGTGCTGACTTGTTTGGGCTACCTATAAGGTTGCCAACCTCAAAATAATTACCGTTGGTATTGTACATTCAAAATATCTCAGGGCTTAGAAAAAACGGCAAAACCAAAAATCCAGGTTGGCTACCTTATAGGTTTCGCAAGCAAAAGTTACTTTCAATCCAGACTAAAAAAAGCAAATTCGCAACTGCCTTTCAAACTGTGAATTGCCGAAGATCTGCTGATTAGCAACACCTATAAGGTTGTCGGTACGATAGATCTCAATCCCACTCAAATTCAAAAGACATGTCCGATTTTATCGAATTGTTCTTCATCTCATCTTCAAAGCCTCGCCTTCCGTTGAATGCACGAAACACTTTCAACCTCGACAATCGACTCTTGCGTTCCGAAAAATAACTTTCATACGACGTCCATTTCCATTCACTTGCTTGATCGCAGTATCCATGATGAACAGGATTATTGTGAATATGCACCACAAGATTCTTAAATTTCTTCATCTCCGAACCTTTTTCTCTCATCACATAATCGCAGAATAATGCCCCTCTTCGCTGGTGCATTTTATTGAACGTCTTCGCATATGAATTAAAAAAATTACTAAACTCCTGCATCACAAATTTTGAACAATCCATTTGCGACTCAACTTTATTTGCATGCCTAACTTCAAACCACCTTGCAATTTCATCCTCTGTCTTCAGTTTAATGAGCAAATGAAAATGATTTGGCAAAAGGCAATATGCGTATGTTTCCACCAAAGGGCCCAAATAATATTCATATCGCTTAAGGAAAAAATAGTAATTCGCCGAATTCATGAAAAGGAGTTCCTGGCCAACTGAATGATTAAACATGTGATATACTTTTCCGGGCAAAAGGGGTTCGTGAAATTTCATGAAATCAAATTTATATTTCATCAATCGTTTGACTTCACAAAAGGATAAAAAAATTATGCGTAATTGGAATAATAAATGGAAATACATTATGCTTTTTGCACTCATGTTTTTCATTTACTTCCTCTTCTGTCTTCCATCAAAACTCTTCGACAAACCACATAGCACCATTTTATTTTCAAATGAAAACACATTGTTGAGTGGCATCATTGCAGAAGACGGGCAGTGGAGATTTCCCGCCAGAGATACCGTGCCCGAAAAATTCAAAGCAGCATTATTGCTTTTCGAAGATCAGCATTTTTATGATCACAACGGAATCTACTTGCCGTCGATTCTTCGCGCAATCAAACAAAATATTTCTGAACAAAAAGTGGTGAGCGGTGCAAGTACCATTACCATGCAAACTATGCGATTGAGCAGAAATAATCCTGCCAGATCCATTACAGAAAAAATAATAGAGATGGTCAAAGCAATGCGTTTGGAATGGCGCTATTCCAAAGATGAAATACTTGCATTGTACGCATCCAATGCACCTTTCGGAGGAAATGTCGTCGGACTAGACGCCGCTGCATGGCGTTACTATGGCCGCAATGCCGACCAACTATCCTGGGCAGAAGCTGCCACACTTGCGGTACTTCCCAACGCACCCTCGCTCATTTTTCCCGGAAAAAATCAGGAGAAATTATTGGCGAAAAGAAATGTTGTTCTCAAAAAGTTAAGTGAGTCTGGGAAATTCGATTCGCAAACATTAGAATTGGCGCTTTTGGAACCGTTACCTCAAAAGCCCTATCCATTGCCACAAACAGCGCCTCATCTATTGACAACTCTCGTGAAAGAAAAAGGAAAAGGATTACGACATCAAACTACAATCAATCTGAATTTGCAAATGCTAGGCAATGCAATTGTTCAGCAACATATCACACAGTTAGAATCAAATCTGGTGCACAATGCAGCAGTGATGGTTGTTGAAGTGCGAACCGGAAACGTGCTTATGTATGTCGGTAATGCGCATGACGATCACAACCGATTCAGTAACATGGTAGATGTTATTCGCGCGCCACGCAGCACAGGCAGCATCCTCAAACCATTCTTGTATGCAGCTATGATAAAGGATGGATTGATACTTCCCCATACATTGATCCCGGATATACCAATGCAGTTCGATGGATTCGCCCCTCAGAATTATTCTGAAACATTCGACGGAGCAGTGCCCGCAAGTCTTGCTCTTTCGCGATCATTGAATATCCCGGCGGTTGTCATGTTAAAAGATTATGGCTATCCACGATTTTATCACTTGCTAAAAAAAATCGGGCATACACATTTTAAACAACCATCTGATCATTATGGCTTATCACTCATTCTTGGTGGAGGCGAATCAAGTCTTTGGGACATCACACATGCATATGCGGGCATGAGCAGAACCCTGGTGCGGTATCAGCAATCGCACGGCGACTATTATGAATCATCCTATACATCTCGAAACGTTTTGACGGACACCGCTTTGGAAGAAAAAGTAGAGAATTTTCCACCCTTTGATGCGGGCAGCATTTGGTGCACATATCAGGCATTATTAGAAGTGAACAGACCAGAAACTGAATTGGGTTGGGAGGCCTATACTTCTACATCACCAATTGCATGGAAAACTGGAACCAGCTTTGGCAATCGCGATGCATGGGCGGTAGGCACCACACCGGAATATGTGGTTGGTGTATGGGTTGGTAACGCGGATGGTCAGGGCCGTCCGGATTTGACGGGTATTACTTCAGCTGCGCCAATTCTCTTTGACATCTTTTCAATCCTGCCGCATCGAACGTGGTTTACACCACCATTCGATGACCTTGAAAAAATTAGTGTATGCAAACAAAGTGGAATGCGTGTTGGGCATTTTTGTTCCGAAGTTGATTCTGTATTTGTTCCTCGAGCCGGTCTGCACACAGTATCGTGCAATTTTCATCAACAAATCTTCACTAACACAAACAGTACTTTGCGCATGCGCGCAGAATGCGCAAATGACGAGCCGATGATCGCACAAAACTGGTTTGTTTTACCGCCTGTTCAAGAGTATTACTACAAAACACGACATCCCGAATACAAAGATCTGCCGGCATATTCGCCACTTTGTGAGCCAGACCAATCTTCACCTATCGGACTCATTTATCCCAAGAGCGATGCGAAAATTTTTGTGCCTAAAAATTTAAGCGGGCAATATGAAAGAGTTGTTCTGCAGGCAACACATCGCAATACTGATGCGGTTTTGTATTGGCATCTTGATGGTGAATATTTGGGAGAAACAAAAACCATACACCATCTGGAAATAAATCCGGCTGCAGGTAAACACGTCTTGACCATCATGGATCAAAATGGACAATCTCTCATCAGAAATATTGAGGTTCTTGAAAGGTAATCCGGCATCAATTCACAATATTGCCTTCGGCTTTCGTTTACAAGAAATGTTGAAATCAGACACGTTTCCAGGTTTAAGTTCTCCGATCCTCATACTCTGCATTGCGGTTCTTTCATGCTCCAATTACAATGCACCAACAAACTTGATCGCTGCGGATCATACGAAACCCCGAGCCGTCATGATGACACATGCTTACGACACCATGTCCATTCCAGACTTCTTTCATCAACTTGCATTCAATCATCAACAAAATTTTTATGACTATCATCAATTAGAATATCAAAATGTTGTTGATTCTGTTCAGGTTGCGAATACTGACACATCACTTTTCAGAACCTATTTTGAAATACTTGCTATCCACAAAATTTTCACCAGCACGGGCGCATTCAATTGTGCGCGAGGAGAAATCATTTCAGCTCCCTACGTGTGGCATTGGTGCGCACCAAATCCAAGACACGACATCATCGAACTTGCAACCAACAAAAAACTCAAAGATTGCAAAGCCCCTTCAGGCTTTCATAAATACGCGAGTTACGCAGACATCGATCGGACGCCCTTTATTTTTATCTCTGAAATGTTATCCCTCGAGCCTCTTTACAGTCATCCTGATTGTGGTGTGTTTCGAACCTTTGGTTGGTGCAGTGAACGTGAGATGGCCTTCAGTTGTTTGATGGAGACTCTAGGTTATTCTTCCAAAGTAGTAGTCGATGGAAATCACAGTTGGTCGGAAATAAAATTAAGCGCATTCGATAAGAATAAACAATCATACATCATTGTTAGGGTCGATAATACTTTCGACCAAATAGAATGGCTCTATGAAAAATCTGCAGCAACCCATTGGGAAGAACCCATCATTCACAAGACAGCAAAATGGTATAACGATAAAGCACATGCCGACTCCGAACTCTGCGCACTAAAAAATCATCTTCTGCTGCCTGAGGCCATGGGTCGAATAGACAAAGAGTTGAATACCTTTTTCAGTGAGTAAGAAGTTTGTAAAAAACTGCGTTCAACTAAACGGTGTAATTTGGTGTCCTGATTCAAAACTGATGGCACAACTCAATCCGAAGTTACTCAAAAGTATTCAAACTGAAGTTGACGCTTCTTTTCTGTACAAACTCCTGGCAGAAAAAGAAAGTGATGTTGCCGTCGCAAAAGTATTTGCAGAAATGAGTGATATCGAACGCGGCCATGCAATCGCTTTCATTCAAAAAAAAGGATTTGATCTCAGTACGATGCCTGAACCGTCCTTTCGTGCACGCACATTAAAGAGGTTGGGTAGCATCTTTGGATATGAAATCGTACTGGGGATTTTATTAGACACAGAAAAAAGTTTATCTGCGTCCATTGTCAAAACACGCAAGAAAGCAAACTCATCACCTTCCATTTCCGACACTGCACATGTAGCCATATTGAAAAATATTCTAGCTACTAATACCGAAGTATCGGGCGCTGGCTTGGCTCGTTTTGAAAAGCGACATCGATCTGTTGGTGGCAATGCACTTCGCGCGGCGGTACTTGGAGGTAATGATGGTCTCGTTTCTAATTTCAGTTTGATTATGGGTGTTGCCGGCGCAACCGGTGGACAAGAAGAAGTCGTTCTTGCCGGTTTTGCAGGGTTGCTTGCCGGTGCTTTATCCATGGCATTGGGCGAATGGATTTCAGTGAAAAGTTCGCAAGAGTTATACGAAAACCAAATGGAATTGGAGATGGAGGAATTGGAAACGAATCCGGAAGGTGAAGAAAGAGAAATTGCATTGATCTATATGGCGAAAGGTATTCCTCAGGAGCAGGCCCGGGACATGGCGAAAGAAATCATGTCTGATAAAGTGAAGGCACATGATATCCTGGTGCGTGAAGAACTAGGAATAAATCCGGAGGAGTTGAAAGGTTCGGCCATGGAAGCAGCAGTAACCTCGTTCATACTTTTTGCTATAGGTGCAATCATTCCATTGCTTCCATTTCTATTTACTTCGGGAAACACAGCTATTATGCTGAGCGCTGCATCAAGCGCTGTCGGATTATTCATCATTGGTGGAGCTATCACACTTTTCACCGGAAAAGGACTTTGGTTTTCCGGAATGCGTCAGGTCCTTTTCGGCTTGTGCGCCGCCGCAATCACTTTTGGAATTGGTAAACTGATCGGCGCAAGTATTTCATAACGCTGCGTTCAGTTTGACTTGCTACAAATACAACAATAAAAAATCGTCATAAAAACCAATTCTCAATAAATTTGCTTTTATGACGATTCAAGTTTTGACTAACCGGTTCGTTTCAAAAAGGAAAAGTACTAATTCAAAACAACTTTAACGTGACGAACTTCTTGTTCGTTGCTGATACGCAAAGTATAACTGCCGCGCGGCAATGCATGAACTTCCAGTTGATACAATGAAGCCGCATTCATTTTGAATAACACCTGTTGACCCAATTGATTGTACATGTTAATCTCAAAAATTCCATCAGGTAATGCGATATTTAAAAGTGAATTTGCCGGATTCGGAAAAACATCAAAATCTGCTGACGCCATTTCTCTCACGGTAGTAATTAAAAATGTCTCACTTGTCGCAGGACAACCGCTCACGAGTGTGGCTGTAGCATAATAACTACCTGTTTGATTTGCAACCAATACATACCCAACATTTGGCAGGAGCGTGCCGTCCATGTACCAATGCACATCACTCACCAGATCCAATATTTCAATTTCATTCTCATTGAGTGTTGTCTGCAGCGGATCTCCAGTGCATTGCATCACTGTGTTGATGGTTGTATTGGTGATGACAGGAGCGTTTGCGTCAAAATAAATCGCTGCTTCATTATGAATGATGGTGCCCAGTGGAAGATCAGGCATTTGTTGAATCCGGAAGTGAATGAATCCAATGCTTCCATCAAAATTACTTCCGCTGTCAGGCAATAGAATATTGTCAAAGTGGAAAGTTGCCAAACCAGCAGGAGTCACTGTTGCTGTAAAAGGATGTGAGGATACAACCGGATCAAGTGTTGCAAAATCCAGTGACGATGAAAGTTGATCGGTGATTACAACGTCCATAGCGGGAGCGGTTCCAGTATTCTGAAAACGAATCACGTAATCATGCGAAGAATTTGGTGCGATCATTCCCATCTCTCCAACCCCATTCATTTCCCGCTTATCATTCGGGTCATAAGAACATTGGATACTTGTAACAAGCGCATCGGTTTCAACCGCAACAGCCACGTCACCATCATAGTAGAACGTCTGCGTAGAAAAATCCAACCAATCACCCGGCTCTGAAGTATCCGGTAAATCAAGCACTACTTCAAATGAAACCGTCGAAGAAAAAAGCAAATCGTTAAAAGCGAAATAAAGATTATTGCCATCGATGTTAAATGGAGCAGGATTGGTAGATACGACAGAACACAGCGGATCATATGTGTATACGATATATCCGGATTCGACAGTATTACCATCATTGCTCACGGTGATTGTCTGCAGATCATTGAATATGCACCACGTGTTTGAATTGGAGATGCCACCATTCAGAATCACTTGAGGATTTGAAGATGGATAGATACCAAAGTCATTGTTTAAACTTTCCAATTGGCCGTCGTTCAAAACTGTTGTAAAAGAAGAAGGAGTTGTCACGATCCAAAGTGCAGGATCAGCATTGATGGTCACTGTATTCTCACCATACGTGCAGTAAGCAGTATAGTATCCTGCCTGATCACTGAATGAATTCATTCCGTTATTGTTCATCACGAAAGGAAAATATGACAGCGGATTTTCACCAATATCAAAAACACCATTTTGGTTTTCGTCGTAAAAAATATGACCACTGATCACCAACTCGGGTAATGTCATAGCGATGGTTTCACTGTCGCTGCAACCAATCAATTCGTCAGAAGTTGCAGTCACTGTATAAGCAGCATTGTCGTTTGGAATCAATACTCCGGTGTAATATGAATTTGGATTGTCCAGTCCATCGGCAGGCGTCCACACCCAATCGAGTTGGTAGTCACTCACTGTGCCATCAGTTGTTGCATACATGTATGTGTTATTCGCACCATAGTTGAAATAATCATCGAGCAACACATTGATTGGGTTTACGATGACCTCAAGATCGGCCGATTCAGTATATACACATCCGATGTTGTCGATGGTTGTATAATCAAGTTGAAGAGTACCTGATTCTGAAGTATTGATTTGTGCGATATCAGCATTTGCATCAGCCGATAAAACATCTGCACCGCTCCAGTAGGATGAAGCTGCATCAATACCAATAGTTGTGGTGTATTCCAATGCATCGACATTATTACCCACCGACATTCCAAGACCCCATGAAAAAACATAACCATTGTCTACTGCGAATAAGTCAAGTATGTTTAAAGACCATAAGCCATTCATCGGACAACCAATCAGATTGCACAATGGCTGGACTGGATTGTAGGCACCCGGAGGAAGACTTCCACCAATACCATTATCCGCCCAGGTACCAAGCACACTGGAATCGGACCATGAGTAATCATAACCGACACCCTGGGTGGTCAAATCATCGTCCACCGGCTCGCCAAGATACGTTCCGCTGCCACCTTGTTCATGCAAATTAACGGATTGGCCATTCGGGCAAATCAACTGGATAACAAGGTCTCCCATGAATGAGTGCTCCATGTTGACATAAACAGAAAGTAAATCATCACATGAGTTGACGGTAGCTCCCGCCTGATAACCTGTTACCATGATTTCGGTTTGAAAACTTTGCGTCTGGTCATCGGGCACAAACAAAGCAATATTATTATTGAGTTGTGGAGCATTGTTGATGGAAGAAGGTGTAAAACTTGCTTCAAGCGAAAGATCAGTACCGACGCACACGGCAGAAGCATCTGTGATATCAAGCGTTGGAGCACCCACCATACCGACATGGATGATTGTTTCGCCTGCACAGCCAAGGTCATCGAGCACAACCAATCTCACATCGTAAATAGCTGCGTTTTCATATAGATGAACAATGTCTTCTGTAGCAGAAGTCACGACATTACCATCTTTCATGTCCCATACATAACTTACAATTGATTGGCCCGGTGCTGCAGTACTTCCTGCGCCGGAAAGTGTAATTTCATCATAAAGGCAACTCAGAAAAATAGAAGATTCAACCTGTGCATCCGGCACAGAAGCAACAGCTTGTGGAGGTATGCAACTCTGAGAACAGGATATTTCACCAACCCAGCCGGTATAATATGTGTTTGGCAGGCCACCAGAAATAAATTGAATCATCAAACATCCACCTGGATTTCCATTGGATGCACTGATGGTCATTCCTAATAAGTCGTATCCGGTATAGATTCCGATAAGCGGGTCATTTTCACTGGTTCCATCGAAAATGATCATTTGATCCGAGTATGGATCATTGACTGATCCATACAAATCAAACTCTGAAAAGGTGATGGAAGTTTTATTGGCTTCTACATCAGGACAAAGGGTAATTGTCGATGATTCTGCAGGATAGATATCGCTACCACCAGCGTCCATAAATGTACCCTGACAAGTGTATTCCAGACTGGAATCCATACAATATACATCAGGATTTCCGCACTGAGCAATTAATTGCACGGATGAAAAGCAAAATACGAGGCAAAAAAGTACAAAGGTTTTCATGATAATGATTTAAGGTTGTTAATCGAAGAATATACAATAATAAAACAAAGTTGCTGAAAACCCTATCTCCCTTTCGTACGATATTGTATGAATTATTACTTCCGCGGCGGCATTCCTTCCTTCACTTCTTTGACTCGACCATCTTCATACACCTGCTTCAACAAGATCTTCCCGGTTTTTTCATCATAACTCGTGTACAAGCCATCCAGCTTATTGTTCTTGTAGTTCGATTCCTCGATCACTTGATTGCGTTCATTGTAAACGGTGCTTTTTCCATCCAGTTTTCCAGCAGTGTAGTGACACTCCCGAAGTGGTGTGCCGTGAGGATAATAATAAGTCCACTTGCCATCCGGTTTGCCAGATTTGTAGCTGCCTTCACTCTCGAGTTTGCCTGCAATATTATAAGTAGCCGAAGGGCCATTTAATTCGCCTTTCGCATCATACGTTTCCATTTTTTCGATCATGCCGCTATCACGCCAGTACGTCCATTTACCCGTTTTCACATCGCCCACTTTCATGGTATTGACGCTGTCATCTTTCATGTTGTAGAGATCACTGAATTTCTTGGTAAAAGCATCCGTTTCCTTCAGAATAGACCATTGTCCCTCATAGTTTTTCACACTGTTCGGATAAAACCCGGCCCATTTTCCATTCATTTTTCCCTGATGATAATGACCAATGTCTTTCTGAGCACCTTTCTCATACCACGACTTCCATTCACCTTCCTCCTGGTCTTTTTCAAAATCACCCTCCATGAGCAATTGTCCGTTTTCAAACCAATATTTCCAATGACCCTGTTTTTTTCCTCTTGAATAATTACCATCTTTCCATTTTTCTCCTGCCCAATAGAGGTATTGCCACTGACCTTCCATCAGTCCATTTTCATACTTACCCCAATACTCCTTGTTGCCATTTCCGTAGTAATAAATCCAATCTCCATGTTGTAGATCATTAACGAAAGGACCTTCCATGTCCTTCTGTCCATTTTCCAACCTCCAGGTCCATTGACCCGATTTTTTTCCGTTCTCGTAATTACCTTTCGTACTCGGTGATCCATTGGAATAATTCTCTTCGAATTTTCCATGAAAAATCCCGTCGTGATAGCTCGTCAATCTTTTCAATTTTCCGGAAGGAAGATTTTCTTTCCATTCACCTTCATACATACCCGCCTTATAATTTCCAGTGTTACGGATGGAGCCGCCGGCATAATACTCCACATAAACCCCATCTGGCAACCCATTCAGATAACGAGTACTCTTTTTCAGTTTTCCATTGTCAAATTTTTCTTCGACCAATCCACTTCCATTTTTCACCGCCTGTTTGCCGGGCTCAACAAAAAGCACCCACAAATACTGCGTTCCCAATTTGTATTCCTCCACCATCATGGTATCTCCATTGCTGAAAAAATAATTCCATTTTCCATTCTTCGATCCCTTTACAAAAGCGCCTTCCTCGACTTTAGTACCCTCTGTTGTAAATGTTCGTTGAATACTGTCCTGCTGTCCATTCCTGAAATAGCCTTCTACCATTAATTTACCATTCGGATGAAAACGTTTTACGCTTCCATTCATCTTACCTTTTAAGTAGTTGGATTCTTCTTGAAGTTTGCCATCTTCATAATAATACTTCCACAGCCCATCCTCAAAGCCTGCAACATATTTGCCTTCACTGCGCGTATTGCCATTTGGATACTTGTCTTTAAAGTCCTGAATCTGTCCATAGCTCAGGTTAAAAAACGCGATAAATAAGAGACTCCAGAATATTTTCATTGCAATTTGAATTGACAACGACGAAAGTAAAATGATGAGTCGCTGCATTGTAGAATGAACGTAACGATTATGAACATGATTTCGTGTACCGGCGGAAATAAGAAACAACCACCTATTCCGCCTCTCTTCTGACTCTGGAGATATTGAATGTTCGAAGATTATAAAGCACCGTTGGAAGCACAAAAAGAGCAAGAAGAATACTTACAAAAAGATAGATTTTCTCAAACCATGGCCTGCTATCAAACAAAGACGATATGTAGTTTAACAAAGACGAAAAAACATTGAGAAAATAAAAACAGAGAACGATGGAATTAATCGTAGCAAATCCTTTGAGCCAGAATCCATTCTGCACAATCTCGTCAGTCAGCTCCATGTCATTCATGGCATAGTCATCCAGAGATTCAGTGGGTTTGTATTCGGCAAGCCCAATTACAGATGCTGTTTTGTATGTATAGAAGAATTGCATAAAGCATGGAAAAATCCATAACAAACTCATCAACAATCGAGAAGAAAAAATTGCATCATTGCTATTCGAAAATGACTCAATGACATTGATAACAACCATCAGGCCCATCAATAATGAGCACATATAGGCTAAAGTGGAAAGTTTTTTCACCATTTGATATCCCTACCTTCGGCCAAAGAAAAGACAATTGTTCCAATGGAAAAAAGAATCCTCCAAATTGCTTTTTTACTCTACCTGCCGTGTAATCTGATTGCATCCATGACGATACAAATCAATTCAGCGCCGCAGCTCACGCCACTGTTTGATACGATTTATGTTGCCGGAACATTCAACGATTGGAATGAAGCCGACGCTGATTTCATGATGACAGAAGACAATCAGACATGGACGATTTCTATCGATGGAACCGAAAATGAAACCATCGAATTCAAATTTACACGTGGCAGCTGGACTAAAGTTGAAGGCAATGCCCTAGGAACCTATATCCCGAATCGTTCAATGGTTTTTCACAACAATACAACCCAGTCTTACAGCATTGAAGGATGGGAAGACCTCGCTGGTGCGCATTCTGTTACTGAAAATGTTCGCATACTGGATACCGATTTTGTCATACCGCAATTGAATCGCACTCGTCGAATCTGGATTAATCTTCCTGAAAATTATGATGCCTCATCTGAACATTATCCTGTTCTTTATTTTCATGACGGGCAAAACGTTTTTGACGCAGCAACATCGTTCAGCAGCGAATGGCAAGTCGATGAAACGATACAGGAATTAGCCATTCCCGGCTGCAACGAAACCATTGTTGTTGCAGTAGACAATGGAGGTTCATCACGGATCGACGAATACTCTCCCTGGCTAAATGCAGATTACAATGAAGGCGGTGAAGGAGCGGCGTATTCAAACTTCATCATTGAAACATTGAAGCCCGTGATAGATGAAAATTTTCGCACGCTGACGGATCGCGACCATACATCAACAGCAGGAAGTTCTCTGGGAGCGCTCATTGCGATATACCTGGTTTCAGAACACAACGACGTTTTTTCCAAAGCAGGAATTTTCTCTCCAGCATTCTGGTTCAATCCGGAAATTTTTGAGTTCGTGCAAAACAGCACACTTTCTTCAGACACAAAAATTTATTTTGTTTGTGGAGATTCGGAAAGTTCCGATATGGTGAACGACATGCAGCAGATGTATGATGCTGTAACAACGAATAACGTCCCGACATCCAATCTGAATTATGTTGTGCAAAATGGCGGCACGCACAGTGAATATTGGTGGAGACAGTATTTTCCAAATATGTTTACTGCAATATACGAGTGTATAAATTCTGTTGCAGAATTAAGTTCTGGATACGAGCTTCATGTTTTTCCCAATCCCGTTCAAGAGGTGATTCAGTTTTCGATCAGTAATGCCAAATTGATGAACATTCAAGTAGTGGATTCCTCGGGAAAACTCATTGTCGATGAAGTCATGGGCAATAACAAAGCATTAGATGTGAGTGCACTTTCCGCAGGTGTATACACATTGCGATGTTCGTTTATTCCGGAAAATACCAGCACTGTTTTGAGTCGAAACACTTCCTTTATCAAAAAATAATTCTTGTATAAAAACACATGAGTCAGTCATCATCTGTATCAGCATCCAACGCACCAAAACCAGTGGGTGCCTATCCACATGCGCGCAAAGTGGGAAATCTCCTTTTCCTTTCCGGAGTCGGTCCTCGCATAGCAGGAAGTGACGCATCAGATAGTGGTGTACCGGGATTGAAGCTGGATAAAAATGGAAATTTTCTGGAGTTCGATTTCGAAGCGCAGTGCAGAAATGTATTTGAGAATGTGCGATTGATTTTAGAAGCCAGTGGCAGCAAATGGGAAAATCTGGTAGACGTAACGGTATTTCTTGTAAACATGAAAAGAGATTTTCACACGTACAACAAACTATACACTGAGTATTTTACCGAAGCCCAACCTTGCAGAACTACAGTCGAAATCAATTCACTACCCACACCAATTGCAATTGAGTTAAAGTGTATTGCAACAATTGAATGATCGCATGATAAATAAAATCATCATTTGCCTTTTTGCTTTTGTCATTACCACGATCTCTGTTTCGCGCGCGCAGCAAGCAGATGCCGGTGATGACATCTACCTAATAGTGCCGAATATGACCGCAACATTGAATGCAAATGCACCGATATTTCCGAATGTTGGAATGTGGTCTTTGCTTTGTGGCAATGGTGATTTCCCAGATGTTAATGACCCAAATGGCTCATACTTTATGCTCGATTATGGACCCAATTTTCTACTCTGGTCTATTTACGATGAGGCGACACAAACCTTGAGTGAAGATACTGTCATCGTTTTTCTTTATGATGTGAATCCTCCCGTTGATTGTGATAGTCAAGTTGAGTTTTGTGTGGCACCGGCAACTTACAATCTTAGTTCAGCTGTCTCACCTTCGGGTTCAGTGCTTTGGGAAGTCATCAGTGGTGGCTGCACTCTTTCAGACGCCAATTCAACCGAAGTCATCGTTACAAACATCATTGCCGGCACAACGATTATTCAAGAAACAAAAACAGAAAACTGTCTCACGCAAGTATGTTTCCATATTATTTCTGTATCAGAAAATTCGGTGGTCAATGCCGGCGAGGATGTCCTCACGTTCAACTGCCTTTCGGACGAACTAATACTTGATGGTTCAATACCCATGTATGGCGCTACTGGAATGTGGACACAACTCAGCGGCCCTGCGTTATCGCTTAGTGACATTCATGATCCACACGCACAAATCTTGAATGAATTCATAGGCCAGGTTCAACTTCAATGGCAAATAGAAGAAGCAGGACCATGCAGTGGTAACGTTGCCGAAGATCTGGTCACATTGACGGCAGTTGAAGAAGACCCATATGAACCCGACGCCGGACAAGATCAATATGTCTGTCAGAACAGCGCACAACTTCAATCCAACGACGAATCGTTTATTGGCTTTGAGGCATATTGGACCGTCATTCAAGGGAGCGGTCAATTTTCCGATTCGTTGATTTACAATCCTCTGGTAACGGGGCTTTCAGCAGGCGAAAACATAATCCGCCTCACCATGAATACTTATTGTTCCGGTCCACTCATCTCCGATGTTTCCATTTTCGTGATGAATAACTTAATGGTTGATGCAGGACCTGACGTGACGATATGCGAGGGCGAAGTTGTTCAACTGAATGCGGTCGCCAATCCTTCGACTGGTGTGACATACAATTGGAACCCTTCATTTTCGCTCAGCTCTGCCAATATCGCAAATCCGTTGGCCTCGCCGCCCATGTCCACCTTCATCTATACTGTCACCGCCGATTGGGGTGGTGGCTGCACTGATAGTGACCAAATTGTAATCACCGTAAATCCAAATCCAGCAGTCTGGGCGGGTTTGGATGTCTCCCTTTGTTATAGCAATGATCCTGTTCAACTTGTCGGTTCTCCAGGTAATGGCGGGGTTTGGAGCGGACCCATGACGACAGCTACAGGGCTTTTTTCGCCGAATTCGGAAGGGGTGTTCACTGTAACATATAGCTATCAGAACTTTTCTGGTTGTACATCATCGGATGATCGGGAAATTACTGTGGTACTTTCTGGCAACGGATGTCCTGATATTGAGGGATGCACTGATCCAGATGCGTGTAATTATGAAGAAACAGCACAATTTGATGACGGTTCGTGTTCTTATCCTTTGCCAGACCAGATAGACTGCTCTTCGATACAGGATTTATTGGACCTGATAGACAATTTCGGTTGCATCACCATGCCCGAGTGCGCGCCTTATGATCTGGACGGTGATGGCGTTGTCGGTGTGTCAGACCTCATTATCCTGATGGGCGCGCTTTGAAAGTGATGAATCGGTAATAATTTGTGTGTCTGACCGTTCCTCTCAAGCCGTTGACAACAGAAAAGCGTAAAAGATGTAATTTCTGGCCTGTCATTTGAAATTAGCTTTGGCATTATGAAAAAGATCACATTATTATTCTTCCTTTTCGTTACGGCCTTGTTGCAGGTTTCTGCACAAACCAAACCCCCAAAAGCAAAAATTGAAAATCTTCCTTCATTAGGCTATCGCCAAACACAAAACAACGCATTTCGTGCAGGTGAAACCGTTGAATACCTCATCCACTATGGCTTGCTGAATGCAGGAACTGCGACATTATCTGTTCAAGAAAGCGCCTACAAATTTGGTGATCGAGAAGCTTACCATATCGTGGGCACAGGATTGAGCATCGGTTCGTTCGATTGGTTTTTTAAAGTGAGAGATCACTATGAATCATACATTGACAAGCAGGGCATGTTTCCGTATCGTTTCATCCGTAATTGTGATGAAGGTGGATACAAAATCAATCAGGACTATACATTTCATCCGGACAGAAGGGCATACAAAGACCACAAAGGTGACGGGTATATTACACCGGATTTCGTGCAGGACATGTTGAGTTCATACTATTACGCAAGAACGCTCGATTATTCCAACGCCAAAAAGGGTGATGTATTTACCATCATGACGTTGGTCGATGACGAAATATTTCCATTGAAGATGAAGTACATTGGAAAGGAAACGATCAAGGTAGATGCCGGAAGTTTCCGATGCCTGAAGTTTGCTCCGGTTGTACAAAAAGGTCGTGTCTTTAAAAAAGAAGAAGATCTCAGTGTATGGATTACGGACGACGCTAACCACCTTCCGATTCTTGCAAAAGCGAAAATCATGGTTGGCTCCATCAAAATGGAATTGAAAACATACAGCGGCTTGATGAACCCCATTGCACAGGCAGACTAATCCATCATTCAAAAACTTAAAAGCCACATTCGTTAGCGATGTGGCTTTTTCATTTGATGGAACATCGCATGCAGAAATGCGATTTGATCATTTGCAAAAAACAAGTCTAAATTCGACCTCAAATTCAAACTCATGCCATACCAAATCGACTCCTATAACTTCAGTGGTAAAAGAACTTTGATCCGTGTAGACTTTAATGTTCCGCTCGACGACCAATTCAATATTACGGATGACACTCGAATTCGCGTTGCTGTGAAGACTATCCATAAAGTAATGAAAGATGGTGGAAAGGTGGTACTCATGTCACACTTAGGAAGACCGAAAGGTGGTCCGGAAGCAAAATTTTCTTTGCAGCATTTGGTAAAACACACCTCCGAATTGTTGGGTGTCGATGTAAAATTCGCTGAAGATTGTATCGGAGAAAAAGCAACTGCTGTCGTTGATTCGTTAAAGAATGGCGAAGTCGCTATGTTGGAAAATTTGCGTTTTTACAAAGAAGAAGAAGCCGGAGATGAATTTTTTGCAGGACAACTTGCTGAGAACGGTGATGTTTATGTCAATGACGCATTCGGCACAGCGCATCGCGCACACGCAAGCACTGCGATCATTGCAAAGTTTTTTCCAACAGACAAAATATTCGGATACTTGATGGAAGATGAAGTACGCAGCATCGATCGTGTTCTTCATTCTACCGACAAACCCGTCACCGCTATAATCGGTGGCAGTAAAGTCTCCAGCAAGATTTCTATTCTGGAAAATTTGTTAGATCGTGTGGACAATGTGATCATCGGTGGTGGCATGGCCTACACATTCTACAAAGCACTGGGAGGATCCACAGGTAATTCATTGGTAGAAGAAGATAAACTCGATATGGCACTCGATCTGCTTCAGAAAGCAAAATCAAAGGGTGTTACTTTTTACTTACCACAAGATTCTGTTATTGCAGATGCATTTTCAAATGACGCCAATTCCCATGTGTGTGATAGTGACCAAATTCCAACGGGATGGATGGGATTAGACATCGGTGAAAAAGCCATTACTGAATTTTCAAAAGTGATTGCTTCATCAAAAACAATATTGTGGAATGGACCAATGGGAGTTTTCGAAATGGATAAATTTTCCAACGGGACTAAAAAAATTGCATTGGCGTTGGCAGATGCAACTTCACATGGAACATTTACATTGGTTGGTGGCGGCGATTCCGTTGCTGCAATAAATCAATTCAAACTCGCTGACAAAGTAAGTTATGTAAGTACGGGGGGCGGTGCAATGCTTGAAGCATTGGAAGGAATAGATCTACCGGGCATTGCAGCGATCAAAATTGGTGTCCCTCAATAGTTTTCCTTCAGAAATAAAATCAACTTTTCGCGTGAATTTGTTTCACAAAGTCATCGATATGCTGAACACGCTTCTGCTTTTCCGATTCACTCAGGAAGCTGGCATTAAAAGCATTTTTGCAAAGGGTGGCTATTTCTTCAAACGAGAGATCAATAGCATTGGCCACCGCAAGAAAATTCTCGGTCATATATCCTCCAAAATATGCCGGATCATCTGAATTCAGGGTCACATGTAAACCATTTTCCATCATTTTCTTCAAGGGATAGTCACTTAGCTGATTGATCACTTTTAATTCCAGATTTGAAAGTGGGCAAAGCGTAAGTGGCATTTTGATGGAAGCAAGATGCGCTACTAGTTCAAGATCATCGAGACAACGATTGCCATGATCAATGCGTGATACACTCAATAAATTCAATGCTTCATGAATATAATCTGCGGGGCCTTCTTCGCCTGCATGTGCAACTGTGAGATAACCGGTATCACGTGATTTAGCAAAAACACGTTCAAACTTTGAAGGAGGATTTCCTAATTCTGAAGAATCCAAACCAACTCCAATAATCCAATCACGAAAAGGAAGTGATTGATCAAGTGTTTCAAACGCAGACTCTTCCGACATGTGTCTCAAATAAGACATGATTATTTTATAGGAAATACCAAAGTTTTTTTGACCATCATCCATTGCGCGCTTAATGCCATTGATAACCGCATCAAAAGGAACGCCACGCTCGGTGTGCGTTTGTGGATCAAAGAATATTTCTGTATGCACCACATTCTGTGAATGAATTTTTGTGAGGTATGCATACGTGAGGTCATAAAAATCCTGCTCATGCAAAAGCACAGCGGCGCCGGCATAATAGATGTCTAAAAATTCCTGTAGGTTGTTAAACTTATAGGCTGCCTTCACTTCTTCTACAGAATCATACTTGATTCGAACATTATTTCGTTTGGCTATTTCGAACATTAATTCAGGTTCGAAAGTGCCTTCAATGTGCAGGTGGAGTTCGGCTTTGGGGATATTCGAAATAAATTCTGACAGGTCTTTCATGGTTCGTTGGTGATTTGGCTAAAATAAATGTAAACCAAAAGACACTTCCAAAATAACACAACAACATCACTTCTCATACAACCTCATCAATACCTTTTCAGCTGTCATTGGAGTATCGTATTTCATTTCAGCACCAGGATTAAATGCGAGGATCGCATTTGTAAGTGCGAAGTAGGTACCGATACCATACATCAAAGGAGGTTCACCAACGGCTTTGGATTTCAGAATCGCAAGATCATGTCCATCTGTAGATAAAGGAACAACATCGAGTGTTTTGGGCACGGAATAAATGTCCGGAATTTTATATGTCGAGAGCGCATTGGACATGAGCCTTCCTTTCTCATTGTAAACAATTTCTTCCATTGTCATCCATCCTATTCCCTGCACAACACCGCCTTCAATCTGGCCAATGTCCACATGAGTATTCATGCTTTTTCCAAAGTCATGTACAATCCTTACTGCTTCAATTTCATATCGGCCACGAAGACAATCCACTTCGACAATGGTCATTGCTGTGCCATAAACATGATAAGCAAAAGGATGTCCTTTCTCCTTTTCTTTATCGAAGTGAATAACAGGAGTTGCATAGTGAGCATTCTCCGTAAGTGCAACGCGATTCAGAAAAGCTAGTTCGATTAATTTTTCCCAGGAAATTTCGGTTGGTTGATCTTCTACATAAACACAAGCGCTATTCAGCTCAAGTGCGCTGCGATCCTTTGATAAATCCTTTGCAGCATTATCAAGTAATCGGTCTTTCAAATTGTTACACGCGATCTCGAGTGCTTTACCATTCAGATCTGCGGTTGCGCTAGCGGCAGACGGAGAAGTATTTGCTACTCGAGTAGTGTTGGTCGATTCTATTTTTATTCGTGATGCACCAATCCGAAAAATACCGGCAGCAACTTGCACCATTTTGGTGTTGACTCCCTGGCCCATTTCTACTGCACCGGTGCTAATGCCTATGCTTCCATCCTGATAAATGTGCACCAAAGCGCGCGCATGATTCATAAGAGTTTTGGTAAATGAAATTCCAAAACAGATTGGCATCATTGCCATTCCCTTCTTGCGAAATTTGTGTTGAGAATTGAAAGTCGCAATTTCAGTTTCAATTTTTTCAATTTGAAATTTCGACTTCGCCTCTTGCCAGGCATTGTCTGCTTCTACCAAATCCGCAATTTGTCCATAAGGAAATGAATCGCCATCTTTCAAGAGATTTTTTTCTTGAATTTTTCTGGCAGAAACATTCAACTTTTTTGCTGCTTGTGCAATTGCCGATTCAATCACAAACATTCCCTGTGGTCCACCAAATCCGCGAAAGGCCGTATTCGGTGGAAGATTTGTTTTGCAACTGAATGCAGTTGCTTTCACATTCGGAATAAAATAGCTATTGGTGCAATGAAACAACGTACGTTCCATCACTGCGGGTGAAAGGTCAGCCGCAGCGCCTGCGTTTTGATAAAAGGTTACTTCATACGCGATGATTTTCAAGTCTTCTGACAAACCAATTTTATAGTCGCTGCTATAAGGATGTCGTTTCCCTGTCATGCGCATATCATCCATTCGATGAAGCACCATTTTGACCGGCTTGTTCAAAAGCATCGCTCCAAGTGCGCACATAACCGCCCATGGAGTAGCTTGATCTTCCTTGCCTCCAAAACCACCACCAAGCCGTTGCACATCCACTTCAATTTTATGCATCGGAATTCCGAGAACATACGCAGCCGTTCTCTGCACGGCCGTCGGACCTTGCGTAGAAGAAGAAAGACGAACGTGCCCGTTCTCCATTGGCACAGCATAAGCCCCTTGTGTTTCTATGTATAAATGCTCCTGGCCATTTGAATCTGCGCGACCTTCGAACACATGCGCACATTTGCTCCATGCGTTTTCTGTTTCTCCTAAAACAAATGTCCTCGGAGGAATGATTAACTTACCCTGTTGTTGTGCAACGCGTGGATCAACGATCACGGGCAGCTCATCAAATTCAGCAACGATGAGTTTGCGTGCCTTCATGGCAACTTTTTCTGATGTCGCGATAATAATAGCGATGGGCATTCCCCAGAAATGAATCTCATCTTCGGCAAGCAGCGGCTCATCGTGAATGATTCCGCCAATTTCGTTTCGTCCGGGAATATCCTTGTAAGTAATGATTTTTACAACACCCGGAAATGCGATGGCTTTTGAATAGTCAATGCTTACAATTTTCGCATGCGCGCATGGAGCATCATATACTTGAGCATAAAGCGTTCCCTTTACTTCCGGTATATCGTCGAGGTAAACAGACTCACCACGCACGTGATTTTTTGCGTCAATGTTTCTCATGCAACAATCTCCTCATTAAAAATGACCGGGAACAATTCGATGAAATGCGCATGCACGAGATTATTAAGCAATAATCTTTTATAGTTTGTAGAACCCCTAACGTCACTGATTGGTGAAATTTCTGATTGAATGATTTTTTGTAATGGATCAATCAAATCAGTAGACAGATTTTTGCCTAAAAGAAATCCCACAGCTCCTTTGAGATAAATAGGTGTCGGCCCCACACCACCGGCAGAAATATGCACATCTTCGATTACATCATTGTTCACCCGAATAGACATTGCAGTATTGACACTGGCAATATCGAGATACGTTCGCTTAGAAACTTTTTCAAAATTGAAAAGTGAATTTTCATCCGGCAATTGAAATGAAATTTGTGTAATCACTTCATCATTTCGTTTATCCAGACTTTTGTATCCTTTATAAAAATCACGAAGCAAAATCTTTCTTTCGGATTCCTTCTGATCGGTCAATGTGATTTCAGCATTCAGTGCGAGAAAAAAAGCTGTGAGGTCGCCTATCGGAGAGGCATTCACAAAGTTCCCGGCAATGGTTCCAATATTGCGAATGGGAGTTGATGAGACCAGTTTCAGATGTTGATTCAGTCGTGGGAAATATTCATTGAGCGCAGATGAATCGAGCAAGTCACTGACGGTGGATGCGCCACCAATCGTGCATTTATTACCATGAATCTCGATGCCCTTCCAGGCGTCATTCGAAAAAGCAAAATGAATTTCTGACTCTTCCGTCTCATGGTGTTTTTGTACATAAAGATCTGTTCCGCCACCTACAACCAAGATTCCGCGATTCAATTCTTCGTTACCGAGAGTTGAAAGTTTTTCCGGAATTCCATTGAAGTAGCCAGGTATAAAATCATTTTCCGTCAGCCACTTGATCTTGTCATTTGTATTTCTTCCCTGAAGTCTTTTAAGTAAAGATTCCGTCGCACGTTCAATCGATTTGTACCCGGTGCATCTACAGATATTTCCGTCAATAGCGCTGATCATGTCATCATAGGTCAAATCCTTTTTACTCAAACAACAACCGGTCAAAGACATTATAAAACCGACTGTACAAAAACCGCATTGTGTTCCTGATTCATCCACAAGACTTTTCTGTACGGGCGACAAATCTTTCATGTTGAGTCCTTCGATGGTCACAACATGTTTACCATGAACATTTCCAATTGGCGTAATGCAAGAAGTAAGTGATTTATAATTCAACTCATCATCCTTGACTTCACCAATGAGTAAAGTACATGCTCCGCAATCGCCTTCGCGGCAACCGATTTTTGTGCCCGTCAGGTTTTGATGATAGCGCACAAAATCCAGAACAGTTGTTCCGGAAGGTAAATCTGTAGAAATAACTTCATTATTGAGAATAAACTTGATCATGTCGTGGCAATTCTTCGCTTCAAATGTAATTGTCACAAAGTAGAAACTAACGCAACGATTTTTCCTCGTTTCTAACTTGAATGATTTGCGCTGCGATACTCACTGCAATTTCAGCCGGGGTTTTACTGTGAATCATCAATCCAATCGGTGCGTGGATTCTTGCCAATTGCTCCTCCGTCGCTCCTTCACTTTTGAGTTCAGAAAAAAGTCGTTTCACCTTTTCCTTACTTCCGAGCATTCCTAAGTAGTTGAAATTTCGCTGAAGCAATTTCCGAAGCACTATTAAATCCGTTCGATATCCGGTTGTCATCACGACGACGAAAAGGTCTTCTCTTTCTGGAATTGAAGTATCAATTTCTTCGTACGAATTCACGAAGTATTTTTCAGCGACAACATTTCCTTCCATGGTGCTGAGTTGTTTTCTGTCATCAAAAACACGTACAGAAAAATCAAGTACGTGCATACACTTTGAAAGAGCAAGGCTCACATGGCCACCGCCGATGATGCAGATAACGGGTCGTTTGTTTAATCTTTCAGCATAAAACCATTCCCTTTCGCTTTTGAGAATGAATTGAAAATCTCCACTTGATGAGGCGCCAACATAAATGCCATTCGTGTCCATACAAAGCCGAGCACCGCTAACTGTCAAAAAAGCGTGTCGGATTTCTTCTATCAATGAACAATGGGCATGCTGCAAAAAATAAAAAGCGATGGTTTGTTCGCCGGAACAAATCATTCCGGATTTATCCTTTTCAATATTGGTCTGATGAATCTGATGTTTTAAGAATGGATTGGAATGACTTTCTTGCAAAAGCACTTTTGCATAATCAACGAGTTTTTGTTCCATAACACCGCCGCCAATGCTGCCTTGCATATTTCCAGCAGAAGAAACAAACTGCTTAAAACCTTGACGACCGGGACTACTGCCTTTGCTCTGCATAACACACATGAGACACACCGATTCGCCATGATGAAGTTCAGATAAGATGTCGTTCCAGAATTGCATTCTTTGCAAAGATGATGAGAACTAAAAGTCAATTTCGTATTCGTTAAAACCACGAAGCACTGAGTGCGTAATAAATGGCCATCATGCCAGAAAAAACAGCGCTGGCTATGAATCGCATTCCCACAGGAACTTTATTCTGAATCAGAAAATTAGCGATGAAGGACACGGGAATATTCACAATGAAAGACATTAAAGCAGTGTAAAACAGTTCAGCGTTGATTTCATCCATTTTCGATGAAAAAAGTTTGATAAAAAAAAGGTGGCGCGCTATCCAGAGAGGATTGAAGTAAATCAAGGCAAGACCCGTTCTGATGAGGGAAGCCTTCGTTCCAACATACATCGCTGTTCTACGACTGATCCAATAGAAGTAATTTGGAATTTCGAAAGCATAAAATGTGGCACCAACCAACATCATTCCGATCAACCTGAACATACTGAATTCATCTAATATCCAGGCGGCGATACTGTCACCTGAGGCATAGATGATTGCGCCGAAAATGATGTTGCGGACATTGTACTTCATGCAGGCAACAATCAATAATCAATTTTATCCATTTTGTTTTGCCAGGCATCAAACACCAGTTTAGCTTCTTCACGCATGAGCTGTTTCATCATCATCTTCCGTGCAGAAAGATCCAGGTCGAGTTCTTCATAAATGAATTGATCATCAAAACCAATGTGGGCTGCATCTTCCTTTGAACAGCCGTAATACACAGCTGCTGGTCGCGCCCAGTAGATGGCTCCGAGGCACATCGGACAAGGCTCACACGAAGTATAAATCACACAATCATCCAATTGAAACGTTCCGAGGTTTTTGCAAGCGTCTCTGATGGCAACCACTTCAGCGTGTGCTGTTGGGTCGTTGGAAGACGTCACCTGATTATTTCCGACACCAACGATTTCGCCATTGCGAACCACAATAGCTCCAAACGGTCCACCTTCGTTGTTAGACATCCCTTTGTTTGCGCGTTCAATCGCCAGGCGCATATATGATTCGTGAGAAGAATTTTCCGACATGAAATAACCAATTTAAAATTACGTATCTTACTTGCGCAATGATAGCCCTGAATTCGGAAAGACACCTCTATCCGATAACAGAACCAAATGAAAAAAACATGATCAAAACATTCCTTTTTACACTCTTGCTTTTAGTTCTTACGGGCGTGAAAGCTCAAACTTATGTTTATACTGACGAGCATTTGTCCTTTGACAAATTGATCTTTAATGTGAGTAACGGACATGTCATTCCGGGCAGAATGGACTTGTGGAGTGATGCGGTGCTGACAGCATCCGACAACAAGATTTACAAAGGATTTAGCACCATCGGTTTCGATATTCTTTACACTTTGGAAGACGGCAAGCTGTATATTGGAGAAAGTACGTTTTCATCCGATTTGCTTTACACTATTAAAAATGGCAAGGTCTATAAAGGCGACAGTACCATGATGATGGATTGCCTGTATACCTACGATGGAATTACCAATAAGATCTTCAAACGCGACAGTAATTTTCCATTGGATGCCGTTCTTTTTCTGCAAGGCAAAATGCTCAACCAGGAGGAGTTGTTTGCCGTGTTGTTTGCGACGGAAATGTTGTAAGTAAAAAATTAATTCTCCGAAGCCACCACCTCAAAAGAATAAAACTCCATGATCTCATTGCAGAGTAATTTTTTGCAGGCGTCTTCCACTTTCGCTTCAGCTGCCTTTTTATCCTTTGCATCTACTTGAAGTGTGATGTGTTTTCCGATGCGCACACCGGTAATTTCACCGAGGCCGAGATTTTTCATGGAACCGGTAACTGCTTTTCCTTGTGGATCAAGCAAGGCCTCAAGTGGCATGATATCTATTTCAGCTTTGAATTTTGACATGGTAGAATATTGTGCGGCAAATCTAATGTCAGTTGACTCTCATCAGAAATCAAACTGCAACTTGGCGCGAATTCCATACTTCACGATATTCGGATTGTCCAGATAGGTCAATCGCCAGATAAAATCTATCCGTAAAATTTTGAAGATGTTCTCCACACCAACTGCCGCTTCAATAAACGGTTTTCTGAGTGTCTGGATGTCTGCAATTCCATCGTAGTTGAAGTCGCGTGAAAGAATGAGGTCGTTCTTTTTATCATATCCACCAACGACTGCTTTTGCACTAGCTACTTCGCGCCATTTCAATCGACGCATCAGCGGGAGTTTATTCAGAATTAACCCTTCGGCGTGATAAGAAGCCCAAACACTCAACCATTCATCACTCACGAATTCAAAATAGTTCATCGTATTGTAAGAGCCTTCATCATAAAAAAATGTTTCATTGCCCTGGTGCATCATCAACAATGGATAAGGAAGATTGCCGATGATTTTTCCACCTTCAACACTAAGGCGCATATAACCAAATGGGCCGAATCGCATTTTATCAGAAAGACGTGCAATCACTTTGTGATATTCAAATTGTGCACCCATCAGGTTCGGAATGCCGTATCCATATTGGAGTTCAAGTGTTGGATACGTTGTTCCTAAACTGATTCGTTCGAACTCACCATACACAAATTTTTCTTTATAAGCAAAACGCGTATACAGACTTGCTTCCGTGGTGATCAGATAACTGACTTGTTGTTGCTCGTTCAATTCCGGTTTGAAGCGCACATATTTATAATTACTACCGGCAGGCTTTAAGACACGATGTTTAAAGATAAGTTTATTCGAAAGACCATATAGCCACTCACGCTCAAAATAGCCGCTTACTTCCGTTACATCAGTCAACTTATTGGCGGGGTTTCTTCTGAACAACGACGACAAGACGTTGTCTTGTCGGAATGCACCCGTGCCCTGACCAAGTTGTTCCATATCACGTTTTGCAAAACCCGAAATCGCCATGCGCGGATTTTTACTCATGATGTAGGTAAAACCGCCTCCATATTTAAACCTTTCATCCCGAAAACCATAAGCACCATAACCCTCGAGCATTATGTTTTTGCTGAACTCATTACTCGTTCGACCACCAAAACGCACCCGATTTCCTTCAATCGGATTGAAGCTATAAAGCGTGTAATAAGGTCCCAATTCAAAATTGCCGATGACTTTATAACCATTCACAAACAGGTTCATGATGTTGGCAACGGTGACGAATTGCGGGAGATTTTTCAAGGTATCTACCATGTGATAAATCCTTTCTTCCTTTGCAGTTAATTCGATATGCCGCGCCTCCTTCCAGAAGGCGTCGTCGTGATCGCTCGCGTCCTCCTTTACTTCGATGTCTGTTATTCCTTTGTAAAGTTCTTCCGGACGTTCTTTATTGATCACGAACTTTTTATAACTGGAAGATTTTCTTCCATAAACACCGAGGTCCTTTTCTGTCAGGTTAAAGTCGACTAAGAGTTCGTCGTGCGTGAGCATCCACACCTCTTTCTCCACCTCATTATACTCTTGTTTTACCTGAAAATTTTTGATCCAATTGATGTTTGCTCCTTCAGCGATGGTGGCGTCTATACTTTTTACAGCGTACGTTGTATCGTTGATCCACATCTCACCGAAGAAAAGTAGCTCCGCTTTTCTTCTTGGAAAAAACTGGAGTTTATAACACCACTTATTATCAATCCATGCGCTATCGATCAGATCGTAATCATAAAAACCAAGACAGTATGCCGAAATTGGGCTAGTAAAACTTTTACTGAAAATCACCAACTCATTGTCGTAGACATTTACGTTTTGATACATGTCGCCGAGAAACTGATTGATGGATTCATTTTCAACACCACTGACTTTCGTAGCTTTCACTACCTCTTTGGACAACTTCGGATTCCGTTTGAAATAAAAATCCGAAAGAGATTCTGTCATAAAAACTGGCAGATAAGGTTTGGCTTGCGTTGTATCTACTCCTTCAAACACAAATGCGAATGGTTTGAAAATCTTTCTGCTTTGGAATCTTTCGCTGATGTTGTTAAGATCAAATTCAACTTTGTTATACGCCTCGTATTCGTATGCATCCAGTTTCTCTCGATTGTTGATCTTCTTGTTACGCAACACATTTTTCATGAGTGCGATCGCAGGATTCGGAAGATCGTCAGGGCGAATCGTGACTTCAGCTGTTGTGTTAGTTGATGGCACAAGTTCAAAGTTGACAACGCTTGTGATTCCTTGCTTGACTTTCTTCGTTTGAGCAACATACCCCAGCACCATCACTTTTAATGAGTCACTACTATAATAGGTTTCAATACGATAATTGCCATCGAGGTCCGTTTGTGAACCGCTTTTTGTTCCGACGAACATGACCGGAGAAAACGGAAGAGTCTCTTTCGTCATCGCGTCTATCACTTTTCCACTGACAATTGTTTTTTGAGAAAAACCATTCGCAGTGAAAAGCAAGACAAGACTTAAAATCAAGAAACCATTTTTCGATCCCGGCATAGGGTTGCGAAAAAAGGGTAAAAGCCAATAACTATGTGGTGATCTGTGGTTCAAAGAATCAACAGCTTACTGATAATACGTATTAGAGTCTGAAATAGTTTACGGTACGAAGGTATTGAGATTGCCTGTTAAAGAAAAACCCCGGACATTATCCGGGGTTTCAAATTCGTGTGTATCCATCAATTGTTTAGCGAAGCTTCTGATTTAGACCTTTTATGCGCATCCAATCCGCACTTCAACCAGGCCACATATTCCTCGACATTGTCGTTGTACTGTTCAATTGGAGCGAGCAATTGGCCGCGTTCAGATAAGAGCGCATACATGGGTTGAGAATTGTTCTGGAAAGTTTCTGTTTGTAGAGTCGCCCATTTGTCGCCGACATCTTCAATCTTCTTCTTTCGTCCGTTCTCTGTTGTGTAAATGAATTGTTCTTCAGCAGGCAGTTTCACTTTTTCATCCACATAAAGCGAACACATGATGTATTCACCCGCGAGAATACTCTTCACGACTTCCTGGGGCCAGACGGTGTCTTCCATTTTGCGACAATTCACGCAAGCCCAACCGGTGAAGTCAACAAAAACAGGTTTATTTTCAGCTTCAGCGGCCTTCATTGCTTCTGCCAGATCGCGGTAGATCTTAAACTCTTCTTCGAAGTGATACCATGAATAAGATTTCGGTGGGGGAAATCCGCTGAGAAAATCAAATCGATTCAACCCTGATGATGGCAATACTCCGGGGATCAATCTCAAGGTAAACGCTCCGATCAAAATGGTGAAAACCAATTTGAATTTCGGCATTCCCTTCGAACCTTGTCCTGGCTTGAATTTGAAAATACCAAGCATGTACAACAACCACAGAGCGCCAACAATAATCCAAAGAGTAAAGAACGTTTCCCTCTTCAGTATTCCCCATTGCTGCACAAGGTCAGCATTTGAGAGAAATTTGATTGCGAGAGCCACTTCCAGAAAGCCCAGAGAAACTTTGAAGTCATCCATCCAACCACCGGACTTTGGCAATTTTTTAAGTAACCTTGGAAATGCTGCGAACAAAGCGAAAGGAAAACCGAGTGCAATTCCAAAGCCGATCATAGCAGCGCTCACTTTTGCTGCAGGCATCGACATTTCTAAACCAAGAAAGTTGAATGTTCCCTGAACGTCAGTACTGTATATACTTCCGATCACTGTTCCGAGAATCGGACCAGTGCAGGAGAATGAAACAATTGCAAGTGTGAGCGCCATAAAAAAGATTCCGATTCCACCGCCGAGATTTGAAGCGCTGTCTACTTTGTTTGCCAGGCCACTTGGCAATGTGATTTCAAAATATCCAAAGAAAGAAATCGCAAAAAAGATGAAGACCACAAAAAATCCGAGGTTGAGCCAGGAGTTTGTGGCAATCGAATTCAATACTTCCGGATCGACATTTTTCGATAGATGAAATGGAAGTGACAACAAGAAATAGATCAGGAAGATGAAAAATCCATAGGTAATCGCACGTTGTTTTCCTCGGCCTTTCTCGGAACCTTTTGTAAAAAAAGCTACGGTCAAAGGAATCATCGGGAATACACAAGGCGTTAATAATGCCACCAGACCGCCAATCAAACCGAATAGGAAGATCGCCCATAAGCTGTGGTTTTCCGCTTCCTTACCACAATTATTCACTGGCGCCGAGAGATCAACAGACTTCATCTTAAACGGATCTTCACCTTTCAAATCCTTTGCTTCCACATTGGCCAGCGGATCAAATCCGAATGCCTTGAGATTAGACAGATCGAATTTTACAAAAGCAGACTTCGGAGGTAAACAAGACTCGTCATCGCATTGCATAAATTGAATCAACACATCAATGATCGGTTTTTCCGAACCACTCAACTTCACAGTTTGACGAAACTCTGTCGTTCCCTCAAAGTAGTCGAGGTTCATCATAAAGTTCTTGTCGTACTCGCGCTTTGGTTTTCCTTCTTTCACTTCACCAATTACAGCATAAGATGGTAATGAAGTAAACTTGAAAGTTGTTGGAACAGGCCCTTCCGTTCCTTCCAGTTTTTGCGCGTAGATGTGCCAACCATTTTCCATGGCCGCCTTCATTACGAGGTCATATTCAGAATCGCTCTTTTGTTCAACAAAATAGGACCAGCTGACATGACCAAACGTATTCTCACCTGGTGCAGCGGTTTCAATCACCGCCGTATTTTCAACTGGTAATTCTGCCGGCGCTACAGCACCTTCAGCAGCACCTATCGGGGTGATGGTTACCTCAAATAACTCTGATGCAGGCGGAATACAGCGCTCGTCATTACAAGCCATAAAGACAATCTCGCCCGCTACCTTAAATGGCTTCTTAGTGGCGTATTTTATTTTCTGTTTGAAGGTTGCGTTGTTTTCAAAATAGAACAATTCTGCTTCAAATTGAGGATCCAGGTGCTTTATAAATTTTCCTTCCACCACTTTGCCAACTCTTTCGAACGACGGAGACTCTGTGAGGTTGAATTCGGTAGCCACCGGCTTCACGATCAAATCAGCTTCATTCTCAGCCACCTTTGTTGCATATACATGCCAACCAGCATCAATTGTGGCCGTTGCAACAATTTCTGCTTCAGTTTCATTGATTGTTTTAGCAGATATTTTCCACTTTACCGGTTCAAAAATCTGACCCGTAACATGAGATGTTAAGAAGACAAGAAGTATCAGAAGTACGCTCAGCGATTTGAATTTCATTTTCAGCATTGTGTATTTAAGAGGGAATCAAAAGTAATCACCACAAGCACAGCCATTCAAGCAATTCAAAATTCAATTGGAATTTCAAACGCATGGATTATCTTAATAAACTGTGAAATTATGCAGGATTGACAAGAGATCCGACATCTATATGCACGAAAAAATGAACTCCTTTATGAGGGAAACTCTATGATGCGGATACATTGAACCGGTATACTTAACCCGTTTTCCAACATGACCCGTTCATTGCCGGTAGCTATGATTCTTGACCTCAATTTTCGAGAAGTTACCCGGTCTTCAAGATGCAGAATAACTTCCTGTTTGTGAAGTGAATCCAGAACGGAAGCCCGCAGCAAACTTGCGTTTCGGCGCACCTTTTCCCCTTCAGAAGTCAATACATCATGGTCTTTGAATACCATCTTGGTGATGATGTGAATATCGTTTTCGGAACGCAGGCTGAGTGTGTTCATGAGAAGTTTTCCTTGTTTAAGTGGTTGAAAGCATTGAACGGCAGACTTGAAAAATTGGTTACAGATGCATGCTGCATGCAATCCGCAAAACACGTCGGGAATCCTCTCCAAGTTTGAATCGGTCGTCGACACGCAAGCCAGCAACAGCAGCGATTACTCCTTCTGATTCAATCACCATCACATCAGGCTTTTGCCTCACCGGAATTTTGTTCTGAATCAATAAATCACTCACCAACTGTTGTCCTTTCATCCCGAGAGGCCTGAACTTATCGCCTTCCTTCCATGAACGAATCAGCAATGGAAATATAATTTTGTCCAAATCCAGAAACATCACGGATTGATTTTTTTCAAATCGTACTTCATCCACTGAGCATTCAGATAAATCAATCTCAGCAGCATTTTGAAGGCTAAACGGCAACTTCTCCACCCAAATTTTGACATCCCTCCTATTTCTTTTTTCAGTCAAAACCAGCTTTCCAGTTTCCTTCCAAATTTCATGTGTTGCGCTTTCAATACGTGCTCCAGGAGTTGATTTCAACAAATTGAGTGCTTCATCCACCTGACCGGATGTGAAATGAAAAGGTTCGATCCATTTCCACAAAATCAAACGCCGATACGGATAATTAGATAACCATTCAACATCCAATGAAACATTTTTGTCTCTTTGATTCAGATGATTCTGAAGATCATTGCTGATGACTTGATCAACCAATTGTTCGGCTTCTTCAAAAATGGCCGCACGTTTAGAAATCGAATCGACAATTCCGGGATTCATTCCGACCAGACGAGGGAGAATTTCATGTCGGATATAGTTGCGGGCATACTTCACTTTGGCATTACTTGAATCTTCTTTCCAGGCCAATTCATTTGTTCTCGCATATTCACGAATTTCTTCTCTTGTGAAAGCCAGAAGCGGACGGAGTAATCGTCCATGTATATTTTTCATACCACGTAACGCAGCGATTGTTCCACCTCGGATGAACTGATAAATGATCGTTTCCGCCTGATCGTCCTTATGGTGCGCGGTCATCACATGCGGAATTCCATGTTGAGTCATCAGTTCTTCAAACCACTGATAACGCAAGATACGCGCAGCTTCCTGGGTGCTTTTTCCCGGAATAAGAGTTTCGTGTTCGACAGAAATGCGTTTGATGTGGAAAGGAACATTGTATTTTTTCGAAATCGATTCAGAAAACATTTCATCACGAATACTTTCTTCGCCGCGAAGGTTGAAGTTCATGTGTGCGACGGAAAAATGAACGTCACATTTCGATAAAAGATCGCACAAGACCACGCTGTCGATACCTCCGCTCAAAGCTACCAGCACCACGTTTTTTTCGAGTGTAGGAAATGCAGACAGCGCATCAGCAAAGGTGTGACTGTTCAAAGACATAAAACAAAAGTAGTGTTTGTTGATCAGTGAAAACGGCTGCTGAGAATCGCAACGTCATCATTGTAAGGCGCTTCACCTTTAAATTCATTCAAGGATTGCAAAATGGTGTCGTTGAGATCAGACATACCATCTTTGAAATATGAAAGAACGAGTTTTTCAAGTCGTTCGGTACCGTACTCTTCGTTCTTGTCATTCTCAGCTTCCACTAAACCATCCGTGAAACAAACAAGCACACTGCCGGGCTCCAGTTTCACTTCACCTTCCAGAATTTTCGGCAACGATTCAAACATGCCAAGCCCAATAGTACCATGCTTGAGCACTTGAGTGTATCCGTTTCTGTCAGCAAGAATGGGCGGGTTGTGACCGCAATTGACGTAGTTCAGCGAGCGTGCTGATTTGCGATAAACGGCAAGAAATAAGGTAATATATTTTTCACCCATCGCAGCTTCCATGACGCGTTCATTCAGTTCTCTAACAATTTCAACCAGGTCACCATTTCGGTATAAAAATATGGAACGCAGGTAAGCCTGAAAATTCGCCATCAAGAATGCAGCACTCACACCTTTGCCTGAAACGTCGGCCATGCACAGCATCACTTCATCGTCGTTGAGTTCCAGAAAATCATAATAATCCCCACCCACCTGCTGATGTGCTTTGTAGAAAGCACTTACGTCGTATGAATTGTTTTTTGGAAGATGATGCGGAAGAAGAATGGCTTGCATTTCCGCAGCCAATTCAAGTTCCTTCTTCACTCGTTCCTGTCGCAGACTTTCTTCCTGTAGTTTTCTGTTTTGAATCGCAACGACCAACACATTGGTAAGTGTCTGAATAAACTTCATGTGTTTGATGACCGAACTGATTCTTTTCTCCTGTTCATTCTGATCACCAACGAGCAAATAAGCTATTGGTTGATCATTCTGTAAAATAGGAATTGGAAGATCAAACGCTTCTTCTGAATGTCCTGTGGTCAGGGTTATTTCACTTCGTTTATTAAAAAAAGAATCGTCATCGATGTCATGAATTTCTCCTTCATTCACGCCATATTTCAAAATACACTTCCACTTATCTTCTCGTGTAAACAGGATGAGTTTTTCGATAGACAATTGATCACGCAGAACCTTTTCATATTGCTCCAGCAAACGATCAACATTTCTGTTTTCATTGATCGCAGTGGTAATATCCAACAACGCGTTCAACTTAAAGTCGCGTTGTTTGATTTTTTCAGTAAGGCGTTTTGCTTCTAGCATGTTGTCATCAGGAGAGGAGTGGTAAAGTTGCAGGTTTGTCCTGCTATTTTGTTCTGCAGATCAGAATAAAATCAACAATCTCAGAGCGATAATTTTTCGATGATCTCCGGAAGTTTTCTGATCATAGCAAGTTCGCGGAATTTCTGTCGGAATTCTTCGGCCGGACTTCCAAAATAAGACTTGCCAGCTTCGAGATCTTTGGAGACACCACTTTGGCCCATGACTACTGCGCCTTTTCGGATGAGTATGTCACTCGGCACGCCCACCTGACCCCAAAGAATCACATCATCTTCGATGATCACACAACCCGCAATTCCCACTTGGGCCGCAAACAGACAATTGCTGCCGATTACGGTATCATGTCCGATGTGCACCTGATTATCGATTTTGGTACCTGATCCAATTCGTGTGTCACCGGAAACACCTCGATCTATCGTGCAGGCAGCTCCAATTTCCACACGATCACCTATTTCCACACTTCCACACGTATGCATTTTTTCACGTCCTTCCTTGCGCGATTTATAATAAAAAGCGTCACTGCCGATGACTGTGTTTGCGTGAATGATGCAATCTTCACCAATGTGCACGTTGTCGTAAAGCACCACTCCCGGATGTAGTATACAACGATTGCCGATGGTGATGTGTTCGCTCAATACCACACTAGGATGAATCTGACAATCTTCGCCGATCACTACATCTTGTCCTGTGTTGCCGATGGGCATTTTCCACGGAGAAAAATGGCGTGTGAGTTTGTTATAGTCGCGACAAGGATCTTCTGAAAAGATGAGTGCTTTGCCATCCGGTCTGGCCACTTGTTGATTGATCAACACAATCGTAGCCGCGCAATTCAGCGCCTTTTCATAATACTTTGGATGGTCAACAAAAACCAAGTCTCCGGCCTCCACCTTGTGAATTTCATTGATACCCGTCACCGGAAAGTCTGCGGGTCCATCAAATTCACACTCAATGAGTGCAGCAATCTGCGAAAGTGTCTGTGGAGGATTTAATTTCATGAGAGTTCAAAATTAACGTGTGGCAGCGAATGTTTTACTTCATAAAAAAAAGAAAGCCACAGCTTTTGACTGTGGCTATTCTAAAAGAATGGGTTTTATTTTTTTACGCGTTCGTGGTAGTGGCCAGTTGTAGTATCAACGCGAATGACATCACCCTCGTTGATAAAAAGAGGCACACGCACTTCACTGCCAATATCGAGCGTTGCGTTTTTAGTAGCGTTTGTAGCAGTATCGCCACGTACTCCCGGTTCTGCATAAGTGATTGTGTATTCCACATATTGTGGCAATTCGCAGCTCATTGGTTGATCGTCTTCGGTATTAAAAAGAACCATACACTTCATTCCTTCTTTCAGGAATTGGGGCGCATTGATCATCATTTCAGGAATGCCTATCTGTTCGAAATCTTCAAGGTTCATGAAGTTGTAGTTTTCGTCTTTGTACAAAAACTGGTATTCACGAGTTTCGATGCGGACAACGTCAATAGCAACACCGCTGTTAAACGTTTTGTCAACGATCTTTCCGTTGTTAAGATTTTTGATTTTCGTTCTTACGAAAGCCGGTCCTTTACCTGGTTTCACGTGCAGGAATTCCATCACGCGCCAGATATGAGTGTCCATTTTAAAACAAAGGCCATTCGTAATGTCTGCGGTAGTTGTTGCCATTTTATTGATTTTTAGCGGCCGCGAAAGTAAGCCTGCCACCGGCAAAATGCAACATTCCTATTTACCCGTCACCATCACCTCCACACGTCGGTTTTTCACCTGATCCACGATGGTAATTTCCGGAGTCACCAGAGGGCGAGTCATCGCATAACCTTTGTATGTAATTCTGGTCGGATCAATTCCATTTTTGATGAGGTGATCATAGACAAATTGCGCTCTGGTCCAGGAAAGATTGTATTCGCCTGTTTCTTCGTCTTCGCCATCTTCATCCGGTTTTTTACCACAACAAACGTGTCCCTGAATTTCAATTTTCAAGGTTGGGTTTGTATTCATAATCTCCAGCAATTTTTTCAGCACTGATTTGGCTTCGGGCAGAGTGCGGTGGCTACCGGGATAAAAATTCAACCCGTCGAGCACTAGTGTCTGGCCAATTTCCATATCGGTAATGCGATCCAGCGTGGATGGCTTCTGCACGACCGGTTCGGGTACTATTGGAGCGGGTTCAGCAATCACCTTTTTTCCAATCACCAGTTGTACTTTTCTCATTTCCGGATGTTCTATGCCGGTGGTACAATTCTTTTCGACCTGAAAATCTTTAGTGCCCACTTTCAGCGCACCAAATCTGCCCGATTCGAAATAATTGACCAGATAGGCGCACCGGCCTTTTGCCAAATCTTCATTTCGCTTTTCTAGTTCCGGGCAATCAGCGAAGCCGATAACTTTCAGCTCTATATCCGGACCATTAAAAAAACTCTGGTCATAACCTTTCGAGGCAAGCGTTTCAGTAAGTCGATTTGCATCAATAGCGAGGCGACCTTGTTCAAAATGCCATTCAATGGTGTCTGATATTGCTGACTGGGCAGATGGTTTTTGCATTGCAAAAAGCACAGACAGGAAGAAAACAGGGAGTATTCGTGTCGTCATAGGATGAAAAAATACGTTTATGGGACGTATTCTACGGCACCATCGAGAATATAGTTCATCTGATAGATGTCCGTGGCGTTCAATTTGAGCTTCCCTTTGAACGTCAAACGCTCGTCAGTCTTGTATGTCCGGTTCTTTGAACTAAATCTCAAATCGACCACACTTTCTGGTCCGCCACCACCACAGAAGTAACAATTAGCGTATGGATATCTCGAAATAACATAAAAATTCTCGTCATAATCGACAGGAATAACATAGCCCGTGACATAGACTTCTTTGCCTTCCAGCGCTTTGACGCCCGGACCAAAAGTTGGCTTCCAGTAATACATATCCAGATCTGATACGTAAACTTCTTTGAATGTCACATCGGTGAGTGTATGCCATGTCAACTCAACGATTTTTCCCTCCACCAAATTCGGAGTAAGAGAAAGGCTTCTTCCTGATGTCCAGTCAATACCCATTTTGGCTTTCACAGGCTGTGCTGGCACACTATTGTATTCAATAAAACTGTAAGTGGTGAGGGCGATAACGATACCTGTTGTGAGAAAAAAAAGCTTCTTAACCATTAGAAAGTGTTTTTGAAATGTCCATACGCAGGGCGCGGACGGCAGGCAACAATGACGCCACAATTCCGATGAGCAAAGTTATAGCGAAGAGCAGTATTTCCCATTTTGTAATTCCCAACTTGTCAAAGCCGTAGTGAAAATTATCTTTCATGGTATTGCTCAAAATTAATAGACCAATTCTGCTGAGCAAAATACCCGCTGTGAATCCAAGCACCACCAGCAGCAGACCTTCCTGAACGATCAATGTGAAAAGTGTGCGCCGTGTTCCGCCCATCGTGCGCATAAGTGCGAGCTCATATTTGCGTTCCTTCATGGAGTTGAAAAGCGAAATAAAAATGCTGATAAAAGAAAGAACGGTGATCACAATGGCGATTGCTGTAACCGTACTCAGACCAAGGCCGAAATTATTCATGAGTCTGGAGTTTTCCACGGCCACATTTGCGAGTTGCATGGTTGTGTTCTCGGTGAGTTTTGACAACATGCCAAAAGCACCTTTATTTCTTTTCATGATAAGATAAGCGGTCATTTCCCTTTCTTCATCCTCATCATGAACATGTTCTTCCGATGCGTGATCGGGGTGTTCGCCGATTGATTCGTGTGCATGCTCTTCCGTATGATCAGCCTCAGCTGTCTCTGTGTGCTCCTCTTCATGTCCATGATCATGCACCATCCAGGTCGACTCCACCGGGGTGAGGATGAGGTTATCGATAGCGCTGTTACTTGGTTGTAAGATGCCAACAACCTTGTAAGGTTTATCGTGATGATGAGCTTCCGGATCATCTTCGGCTGCATTATCAAAACCATGCACACTAGTGAACGTGGCGCCAACTTTGAGTCCTGTTTCTTGTGCAACTGTAGATCCCAGCGTCACTTCAAAAGGTTCAGAAAACATAACACCTTCACTGACAACGCATCCGTAATGCTCAGGATATTTTGTGGTTGTACCGACGATACGATACTTTTCATAATTATCTCCGTACGCCAATGGAATAGCTTGTTCCACCATTGGATTGCGAATGATTTTTTTCGCATCAGCCACCTTGATGTTTCCTGTAGGCGCATCCACATGATATACATTAGCAAGAATGCTTTGCAACGGACTTCCTTTTGCTGCAAGCACAAAATCAATGTCTTTGATGTTGCGATCAAACTTTTCACCGATCTGTTCTTTCAACAAGAGCATCAGCGAAATGATTCCGATACCGAAAGCAAGGAGCACAATGCTCAAGGCGGTGTTCATTGGCTTGAACCGCATATTGCTCCACGAAATTTTCAGCAGGTTCATAAGCTGATTTGTTTATTGAAAAGGTCTTTAAGTCTTTTATCGTGCGTTACAATGATGAGGCTGGAGCCATTCAAAGACGCTTGTTCCTCCAGCATAGCAATCACTTCATTGGCATTTCTATCATCAAGCGCACTGGTGGGTTCATCGGCAAGAATCACTGCTGGATTATTCATCATGGCTCGCGCGATGGCGGCACGCTGTTGTTCGCCGACGCTGAGTTTAGAAGGCTTTGAATGCAGTTTGTCCCCAAGGTTCAAACGTGTAAGAGCAGCTTTTGCTTTGTCCTTATCCACTTTGGATCCTGTCAGAAAAGAAGGGAGCAACAAATTATCCAACACAGAAAGCGATTGAACGAAATGAGCTGTCTGAAATACGAGACCGATATTTTTACCACGAAAACGATCGAGTGCAGAATCATTCAACGATGAGGTATTCACTCCTGTAATTTCAACCACCCCACTTTGTGGCTTGAGAATTCCCGCGAGTAAATGCAGTAATGTTGTTTTTCCGCGACCGCTCTCGCCGATGATGAGCATGTGTTCACCCTTTCCGCAAGCGATATCCGGAAAAGAAAACGATGGTCCGTTCTCATATTTGAACTCCAACCGATTTGTAGAAAGCATAAGTGCCGTACTTTAATAGAGCACGAAATTAAACGTCAGTGGGGGCTTTGAAAGAAAAGGATCACTTTTGTGCCGCTAAAAAGACCTAAGGGCACTTCTAATAACCTCTTTTACGCATCGACCAAATTCGATTTTGAGTATATTTTTATAAAATAAGCCGATGTTGATTTCGCCGAATACTTCGTCAAATATCAGTTCCATAGCTATGGCTATGCAACTTCAATTTTCCTCGTCTTCGACGAAATCAACTATCGCGA
>JANOVT010000262.1:0-7001 GCA_031417525.1 Flavobacteriales bacterium
ACTCACTTTATCATCTGAATACTCAATTTTATAGCCCATAAGTCGTGTATGTTTTGCTTACAGGGTCTAAAATTATCAAACTGCAAACACAGCAACATGAACAGATGATATTTTATATCCGACTGCCTATTTACGGTTAAAAATCACATGAATCATAGGTCAGACTTTTTCCGCAAACAAGGTCAGGATGGAGAATATATTTTCCGCGAATTCTGAAATTCCTTCTGCGAATTCTGCGTGAAACAAACCCGACCGAAGCGAGCAAAAAAAAAGCTGCCTCAAGAGAGACAGCCTTTTCTATGTTGTGAAAATCGTTTGCTTATTTCACTTTCTCCACCACTGCTTTGAAAGCATCCGGGTGGTTCATCGCGAGGTCAGCAAGGACTTTACGATTCAATTCAATACCGTTCTTGTGAATTTTACCCATAAATTCTGAGTAAGACAGACCGTGCGGGCGAACACCAGCATTGATACGTGCGATCCACAGTGTACGGAAGTTACGTTTTTTCAGTTTGCGACCTACATACGCGTATGTAAGAGCTTTTTCAACTGAGTTTTTGGCTACGGTATAGACATTTTTTCTACTACCGAAATAGCCTTTGGCCATTTTAAGAATCTTCTTTCTCCTGGCTCTGGAGGCGACTGCATTTTTACTGCGTGGCTTATTGTTTTTGTTTTTTGACGCTGGCGTCGCTTCTTTTCATCGGCGCACTTGTTGGACCAGTTGTCGGGTTAAACTTACCTGCTCTAGTTTTACGGATTAAGCCGTAGGGATGAGCAACTGTCTCCTGATTGATTTAGCATCGGCGGCATGCACGAGACCGTCATTACCTAGGGCACGCTTGCGCGATGTTTCCTTTTTGGTAAGAATGTGTCTCTTGTAAGCTTTCTTATGCTTAATCTTTCCTGTGCCGGTAACTTTGAATCTCTTCTTAGCGCCGGACTTGGTTTTTGACTTAGGCATTTGTTTGTTATTTGAAAATTACTGATTACTTATTTAATAAAATCCTTCCGGAATAAAATCCTTCGGATTTTTTTAGACGTTGCAGTGCAACGTCTCTACCGTTATTTCTTCTTCGGATTGATGATGATAAACATTCTCTTTCCGTCGAGTTTCGGCATTTGTTCAGGCAATCCGTAGTCCATCAATTCCTGGATAAAGCGTGTCAACAAAATTTCGCCTCTGTCCTTGTAAACGATGGAACGTCCTTTAAAATGCACGTATGCTCTCACTTTCGCACCTTCCTGAAGAAATGATTTCGCGTGTTTCAACTTGAAATCAAAATCATGGTCATCCGTATTCGGACCGAAACGAATTTCCTTGGTAGTTACATTCGTTTGTTTCGCCTTGATTTCTTTTTTCTTCTTCTTCTGGTCGTAGAGGAATTTTTTATAATCCCAAATCCGACAAACAGGTGGTGTAGCAGTACCTGAAATTTCAATCAGGTCCTGTTCAAGCTCCTGAGCCATGCGCAATGCATCGGCTCTGGGATAGACACCCTGTTCTATATTATCACCAACGAGGCGGACCTCAGTCGCGGTGATTTTTTCATTCAGTTTGTGCTCCGGTTCCAAAGACCTGCGTCCTCTGAAAACCCTGTTGTTCGGTGCGTTAATTTTTTCCTCCGTTTTTAAATTTCTACTCTATCTACTCATGCTCCGTTAAATCTCAGCGAGCATGTTTTTTATCTCTGCATTCAGGCGATCGGCAAAGTCTTTAATAGACATTTTACCTAAGTCACCTTCACCTTTTTTACGTGCTGAAACGCTTTCAGAGTCTTGCTCTTCTTCGCCAACTACCAACATGTAAGGCACTTTTTCCATCTCCGCATCGCGGATTTTTTTGCCTACTTTTTCGTTTCTTTCGTCAAAAAGTGCGCGAATATCGTAAGAATTCAGCTCCGTTGCTACTCTGCGGGCGTAATCATTGTATTTTTCTGATACCGGCAGAATGCGAACCTGCTCCGGAGTCAACCAGAGCGGGAATTGACCGGCGCAGTGTTCAATGAGAATCGCCACAAAACGTTCGATGGAACCAAAAGGGGCGCGGTGAATCATCACCGGGCGGTGTTTCTGGTTGTCGGCACCGGTATATTCGAGTTCAAAACGTTCAGGCAAATTGTAGTCAATCTGTACCGTTCCCAACTGCCATCTGCGACCAATCGCGTCACGTACCATGAAGTCGAGTTTAGGACCATAAAACGCTGCTTCGCCATATTCCACAATGGTTTTTAGACCTTTTTTATCCGCTATTTCCTGAACCGCACGTTCTGCTTTCTCCCAGTTTTCATCTGACCCGATGTACTTGCCTGGATTGTTTGGATCACGAAGAGAAACTTGCGCCAGAAAATCAGGAAAATCAAGTGTCTTGAAAATGTAGAGCACCAGATCGATGACCTTGCCTACCTCATCACCCACCTGATCATTGGTGCAGAAAATATGTGCATCGTCTTGGGTAAAACCGCGCACACGCGTCAGACCGTGAAGCTCACCTGTTTGTTCATAGCGATAAACAGTGCCGAATTCAGCCATTCGCACCGGAAGATCACGATATGATTTAGGTTCAAGTTTATAAATCTCGCAGTGATGCGGACAGTTCATTGGTTTGAGCATGTAAAACTCACCTTCCTGCGGCGTAGCGATTGGCTGAAAACTATCCTTGCCGTATTTCTCCCAGTGACCGCTGGTTTCGTACAATTCCTTCGAGCCAATGTGTGGTGTCATCACTTGCACATAACCCATCTTTTTCTGCGCAGCAGTTAAAAATGCCGTGAGACGCATGCGAAGATCCGTGCCTTTTGGAAGCCAGAGCGGAAGACCGCTGCCAACCTTTTGTGAAAATCCGAAGAGGCCCAATTCTTTGCCCAGTTTTCGGTGATCGCGTTTCTTCGCTTCTTCCAATAATTTGAGATATTCCTCGAGTTCACTTTGTTTCGGAAAAGTGATGGCGTACACACGTGTGAGCATTTTGTTTTTCTCATCACCGCGCCAGTATGCGCCGGCCACATTCAGCAGTTTTGCCGCTTTGATAAAACCGGTGTTCGGAATATGGGGACCGCGGCAGAGATCAGTAAAATTTCCCTGAGTATAAAAAGTGATCTCACCATCGGCAAGACCATCGATCAATTCGAGTTTATAAGGATCATTTTTTTCAGTGAAATAAGCGATTGCATCTTTTTTCGAAACCTCTTTGCGGACGTATTCATTCTTCTGGCGAGCAAGTTCCAGCATGGTCTTTTCCACTTTGGCAAAATCCACTTGTGAAAATTCCACTTCACCAAAATCGACGTCATAATAAAAACCATTCTCAATGGGTGGACCGATGGCGAGTTTCACACCCGGATAATGAGCTTCAAGCGCTTCTGCCATCAAGTGAGCAGAAGAGTGCCACATGGTGCTTTTACCGGAGTCATCATTCCAGGTAAAAAGCTTGAGCGTTGAATCTTCGTTGATCGGACGATTTGCATCGACCGTCGTACCATTCACAGCCGCACTGAGCACGTTACGGGCAAGTCCTTCGCTGATGCCGGTGGCAATCTGCATAGGAGTTGTGCCCTTTTCTACTTCGCGTTTACTTCCGTCGGGAAGAGTGATGGTAATCATAAGATGTAAAAAATTTGGGGCGGCGAAGATAAGAATGAAAACAGAATGTAAATAAGTCAACTTCATCCCGAAGTTATATAAATCAACGTGACGTTTGTCATGTTAAAAAATTGTTTAGATTAGCGTCGAACTTTTACTTGCTATGCTTCATCGGTATACGACCTATATCATCTCATTGTTAATCTTTGTCCTGGGTTTTCTAGAAACAAAAGGACAGGCTGAACGCTGGTATCTTTTGAAATCCATTCAGCCATTATCAGATTTGGAAGTAAAAAACATTATTGCGAGTGTAACGGGTCAGTCGGGGATATCCGAAATGTGGTTCAATGGTGCGAAGTCCGGAACTTTTGGTGTTAAAGATGTGAGTGAAATAGATTGGGTTTTGACGCTCCACGAATTAGCTTCACACGGATATTATCTTGCAGATATTACTAACGGCCGCGAACATCATCAAGGTGTGAATGCATCAACGAGCTTCTACTTTCAAGAAGCATTTTATTGTACAACTCATTCTGATTCTTGTCCTACCGATTATGTTGCAAAATTGAATCAGGATGAATGGGATGCATTGCCGGATGAAGCTAAAAATTATTATCTCCAATCAGGTAATTATTTGATATCAGAATGAGCAAGAAAATTTTAAAATCATTGTTTTGCTCGCTAACTCTTGTGATACTTTTTATTGGGATCAACAAGTCCTACTCTCAAATAGCATCTGACAACTGTGGCTTGGCAGCAGCCAACCAGATGCCAGTTGGTTCTGTCTGCAACCCCATCCTTTTCGAAATAAACACGGCGCTTGGTGCACCGGCTATGACACCTTGCAATGGCTTTACTGCGACAGGAGAAGACGGCTGGGCTTGGTTCACGGCAACATCAACAACCACTACGATTGATTACACACATTATGATCGTGATGCGCAAATCCACATATATTCGGGTTCATGCGCTGCCTTAACTGAGATAGGTTGCGCAGATGTTTGGGGCGTTCCATTCATTTTACCCAATACTGAGACTGTTACTTTGCCCACTGTAGTCGGTCAGAACTACTATATTCGTATCAACCGCCTTACAGGCACTACAGGTTTTATGGATGGCGATTTGTGTGTGTATAGCCCGCCGCCCCTCGTCAATGATGACTGCGCAAATTCAATCGTACTCAATTGTGGCGATATAGTAACTGGCACCACAATAGGCGCCACTGCTGACGTTATTCCGGGAGGTTGTTATATTGATAATACTTCGGGAGGTGTTTGGTATTCCTTCACAGGCACTGGTCTGAATGTAACGGCCAGTCTTTGTGGTTCGGGTTTCGACACTCAGATTGCTTACCTCACAGGAACGTGTGGAGCCTTTACGTGCAACACCTACAACGATGACTATTGCGGCTTGTCATCACAAGTAACTTTGCAGACCGTTCTCGGAACGACATACTACATCTATGTCTCCGGATTATTCGATGCCGGAGATTTCATACTGTCACTTACTTGCGAAGGGCCTCCAGCTCCAGCTTGTTTTGATACAGAACCAAATGGATGTCCAGATATTGACCTTGGCCTTGATATCAGCTTACCAACTTGTACGATTCCATGTGTTCCTTTAAATCTGACTGCACAATATTTTGAAACTGGAACTACAACTAGTTATGCTGCATGCAGCATTCCTTACGCTCCTTATCCATACAACACCGGAACAGGGTTCAGTATTGGAGTTGATGATTTATGGACAGGATTAATCCCGCTGCCTTTCAACTTTTGTTTTTTCGGGACAAATTATTCTCAATGTGTCGTTGGCTCCAATGGTCTCATCTCCTTCAACGCAGCGTATGCTTCTTTAGGCTGTGCCTGGGCGTTTACTGCAAGTTGTCCGAATGCAGCACTACCAAGAAACTCGATTTTTGGAGTCTATCACGACATTGATCCTTCCATCTATTGTGGCGCAGTTCCTTGCGGTGATGCACGCTATGCGACTTTTGGAGTAGCGCCTTGTCGCGTGTTTGTAGTGAGTTTTGACAATGTTCCGCTATATGACAGTCCGATTTTTCCTGCTGGTTGCAATGCATTACGCACTTCCTGTGAAATAGTTTTGTATGAAACAACCAATGTCATTGAAGTTTTTATAGAAAACAAACCTACTTGTATAAGTTGGAATTCCGGAAATGCTTTGATCGGCATCCAAAACACCACGGGTACAGTTGGTTTTACTCCCGCCGGAAGAAATACCGGACCATGGACGGCAACCAACGAAGGCTGGAGATTTATACCCACCGGTCCATCAGCCGTAACAATCAACTGGTCAGATCAGACAGGCCCACTCGGCACAGGCACAACATTGAGTGTTTGTCCAACAGATCCTACACACACGTACGTGGCCACTGCAACTTATGCTCGTTGTGATGGATCCACAGTTGTGGTGAGTGATGATGTAGTGGTACAATGTGCATCCTTTTTTGTACCCGTCGAATGGTTGACTTTCGATGCGGAATTCATACAAAATGGACAAACAGTCAGTTGCAGATGGAGTACCGCTTCCGAACTCGACAACGATTATTTCACGATTCAGCGATCCGCTGATGGAGAACATTGGCAAGATGTAGGAATCGTTGACGGCAGCGGATCAAGTCAGGTCGTCAACAAATATTTTTTCAACGATCCATCACCTTTAAGAGGATTGAGTTACTACCGCATCCAACAAACGGATTTTAACGGCGAATCGAAATACTCGGAAGTCCGAAGCGTACAAAAAGAGAATCAACTTCAATTGTTTCCGAATCCGGCGAATGACCTATTGACGGTGACACCCTGGAAACAATCTTACTATCCAAAAGTGTATGCCTCCAGCGGCACCGAAGTCGCCTGCTCCTGGTCTGGTTCCGGTCAGCTCGATGTTTCTTCGCTCAATCCCGGATCGTATTTTCTTGAAATACATGATAAGATCAGCGGAGAGATCAATCGGTTCCCGGTGATGATCAGTCACTAGACAATGGTCAATAGTCAATAGTCAATAGTCAATAAAAAACTTCGATTGGATATGGCTAAATTTATTTTAATAAAATAATGAGCTCCGCTCAATTGACAATTGACAATTGACAATTGACCATTGCAATTACCTTTGCCCTTCAATTTTTTAAGCACTATGAGAGAAATTCAATTCCGTGAAGCGATCTGTGAAGCGATGTCTGAAGAGATGCGTCGTGATGAAAGCGTGTTTTTGTTGGGTGAAGAAGTAGCAGAATACAATGGAGCTTATAAAGCATCCAAAGGAATGCTCGATGAGTTTGGTGCAAAACGTGTGATCGATACACCGATTGCAGAACTTGGTTTTTCAGGAATAGCGGTAGGTGCTGCTATGAATGGCCTTCGCCCTATTGTAGAATTCATGACGTGGAACTTTGCGAT
>JANOVT010000263.1:0-4841 GCA_031417525.1 Flavobacteriales bacterium
GAACATTGTATTTTGATTTGGACATTTTTTCGATTTCAGCAATAGATCGAAATTTAATATCAATCAAATCGTTTGACCATGAGTCTTCTCCAACATTCCAGTGTTGATTCCTATGCCAACAACTTTGACGATTCAATATGAAATATCCTTCTGAAAGGGATGGCATTTCTGTTAGAAGTTTCGGGAGATCTACGACGCCGTTATTTACACAGCTTATCGGAATATTTATTAAAGTGTATCTGTCCTTTTGTGCATTATCGAAACTCGAATACATATCGGCACTTAGAAACCACACTACGCGTTCTTCGACTTTTGGTATTAAAAAGAATTCACCCGTACTCAAAGGATCAAAATATTGAGTTCTCCCATTTTGCATATAAATTTTATCCGACATTCCCAAAATCATCCCCTGATTGATCATCTTCTTAAACGGTTCATCGAATCCGATGTAGCCGTGATCAAATAATATTTTTGTCCAGAAGCGCGAGTACAACAAATGACCGGTGGCGTGCTCTGCACCGCCCATGTATAAGTCGACCTGGTTCCAGTAATCAATTTTTTCGCGTGAGGCAAAAACTTCTTTGTTCTGCGGATCCATGTATCGCAAGAAATACCACGATGATCCTGCCCAGCCCGGCATCGTGTTGTATTCCATGCGCAGTTTTTCACTCGCCGCTGAAACGTTTGATGCTGCAGCGGAAGGAGCAGAAGTTGTTTTTCCTTCTGATGTTTTTTCTCCAAGCGCCTCCTTGATTTTTTTTACCACAGCACGCACATCTCTGCGAATGTCATCGTGGTGGAAACGAATGATTTTATATCCAAAAATTCCGAGATAAATCGCTTTGACTTCATCATTCAATTTTTGTTTTTCACTGTCGTGAAATTCTCCGTCAACTTCGATGATCAGCTTTTTTTCGAAACAAGCATAGTCGACGATGAAGCGACCAAATGCACGCTGTTTGATGAAGGTGTATCCCAGTTTTTTATCGCGTAAATGCTGCCACAACTTTTGACCAACATCTGTGTGATGTTTGCGCATTTCCTTTCCACGCTCTTTGAGTTGTTTCCAAATTTCTTTGTTGTCAACTTGCCATTGCTGCCATTTTTTTACGGCTTCTGCGTTGGAGTTTGATTCATTGTTTTCTGTAGCTGAATTTTCATTCGCAACTTCAACTTTCTTTTTCTCTGAGGAAATTTGTTTTGGATGGTAATGCCAATTTTCTGCACGCGCCAATGGTGGTTCACCACTTTCTATTGGCAAGTATTTATCTACCTCCGGAAGTTCTACCGGTAAGTCAGAATCAGCACACAGATATGGAAGATCATTTTTGTAATACACCGGAAATGGTTCGCCCCAGTAACGCTGACGACTGAACACCGCATCGCGCATGCGGTAGTTTATTTTACCCTGACCAATTCCTTTCTTTTCTATTTCTGGAATGATTTTTTTTGTGGCCTTTTTGTACGAAAGTCCATCGAGCATTTGCGAATTGCACAGCACAGCTTCTTTCGACGCTTCTGCTTTTTCGCTGATGTCAACGCCTTCAAAAATATTCGGAATGGGCAAATTGAATTTTTTAGCAAAATCCCAGTCGCGCTGATCGCCTGCCGGAACAGCCATCACAGCGCCTGTTCCATAACTCACCAATACATATTCTCCAATCCACACCGGAATTTTTTCTCCGGTAAAAGGATGCAACACATAAGCACCCGTGAATTGTCCGGTGACATTTTTCACATCGGCCTGACGATCACGTTCGGTTTTCAGTTTTGCATTCGCAATGTAATTTTCAACAGCCGCGCGATATTCATCTGTCGTGATTTCTTTTACCAGTTCGTGCTCCGGTGCTAGCGTCATAAACGACACGCCGAAAATGGTATCCGGACGTGTGGTAAACACTTCAATTTTTCCCGTGTGATTTTCCAATTGAAATTGAACACTCGCTCCATCGCTTCTTCCAATCCAATTGCGCTGCACTTCTTTGATGTTTTCCGGCCAATCGATGGTGTCGAGTCCATCCAACAAACGTTGAGCATACGCCGTGATGCGCATACTCCATTGTTTCATCAACTTCTGTTCAACGGGATGGCCGCCGCGTTCACTTTTGCCATCTTTCACTTCATCGTTGGCGAGTACAGTGCCCAGAGCCGGACACCAGTTCACCCAGCTATCTGCGAGATACGCCATTCGAAAATGCATCAGCAACAATTGTTGTTGCTCTTCATTCATGCTTTTCCAATCCGTCGCAGTAAAAGTTCCTTCGAAGTTTTTTCCAAAAAAGGGTAATTTTTCCGGCGAAAGATTTTTATACCAGTCGGAGTCCATCGCAGCATCCACGTTGTGATTGCCGTTTTGTTCAAACTTCGCAATCAACGTCGAAATGTTTTCCGCTTTGTTTGTTTGGAGGTTATACCAGGAATTATAAATGAGGGCGAAAATCCATTGTGTCCAGCGGTAGTAATCTGAATCACTTGTGCGCACTTCGCGACTCCAATCGTATGCAAAGCCGATTTTGTCCAACTGCTCGCGATAGCGCGCAATATTGGTTTGAGTCGTGATCTCCGGATGTTGACCAGTTTGAATTGCATATTGTTCCGCCGGTAATCCGAAGGAATCATATCCCATCGGATGCAGGACATTGAAGCCCTGATGTCTTTTATAACGGGCGATAATGTCGCAGGCGATGTATCCAAGCGGGTGACCCACGTGCAAACCAGCACCGCTTGGATAGGGAAACATATCCAGTGCGTAATACTTCGGTTTATCGTTTCTTTCCGTCACACGATACGTTTCACGATCGCGCCAACGTTGTTGCCATTTTTTTTCTATCTCGGGAAAATTGTAGTCCATGTGGTGTAAAATATGCCGCGCGAAGGTAATTAGAGGCATTCGAAGATCGCGGCCATTTATGGGGTATCAGCAGTTTCAGACAATTCTGATGAGGAAAAACCTTGCTTTTTGCGAGTACATAGTACCCAGATTATTCTGTGAAAGGTGCGAAAAATTTGACTACGTTTGTTGATATTGCCGTGGACAGAATGTTCGAAAGAATGAGGATTCTGAAACATTAACCTAACATAGAAGCGAGGTGAATGAGTCACCTTTGCAGCAGAATTAACCAATTCAAAATCTTTACAATGAAAGTCTTCTACACATCGCTGCTAGCAATCGTCTGCAGCATTTTTTCACTGAACTTAAATGCCCAGCCCTGGACATATAACTTCGGAACAGTAACTGGTTCGAACAATGCTTCCAGCACTGGGAACACTGCCTTTCTGAACGGATTGACTGCAACACCTTCCGGTGGCGGAACATATCGTATCAGAACGGGCGGAACGCCAGGTACTGGATTTGTTGTTGCAAATCCAGGTACGTCATTGGGAACACTTGGTGAGCTTCAGATCAATGCATCGACCTCTACTTCAACGAATAAATTCGGAATCTATGATTGGACGGGCACATCTTCTGTTGCTTATCTGAAATTCAAACTTAGAACGACTGCAACAGCTGGAACTGGACAGCTAGCCATTGCTTTGGGATTGAACACATTGGTTACTGACAATCAAGGATACACTAGTCACTACAATAATTCAATCGCTAATTTCAGTATTCTGTATACTGGAGGAAACATTACGACAATCAATAGAAGAAATAGTGGTGCCAATACGACCATTACTGCAGGAACCTTTACGAAGGATACCGATCAATCTGTAGAGGTATATTGTAATAACAGTGCAGCTTCAACTACCTATAATGTTGCTGGTACATCATACACTTTGACAGCACAACAATGGGACCTCTGGGTTGGTGGAGTAAAAATTTCACCAGCAAATGGTTGGGCAAAAGCTGGCACACTTGCCTCTGGACTTGCAATTTCCGGCATCGGCTTTTTTGCTGAAACTAGCCAGACCGCGAACAACAACGCCTTTATGTATTTGGACGACATCGAATATTCCAATGCATTGCCGGCCTGCCCAGCTCCAACAACACAGGCAACAAATATCACTTTTCCTTCCATCACCACCTCTGATATGGACATCAGCTGGACCAGTGGTTCTGGTGGTGGTCGTGTAGTGAAAATGAATACTTCGAACACCTTTACAGCGCCAACAAATGGTTCAAACCCAACAGCAAGTCTTGCATGGGCAAACGCAGGTGAACAAGTTGTTTACAACGGTACCGGCTCCGGTCCGATCACTATCACGGGTCTGGCACAAAGCACAACCTATCATTTTCGTGTCTATGAATATTGTGATGCAGAAAGAACTTATAAAACAACAACCGATACAGGAAATCCAAACAGTCAGGCGACTGCAGCCGGCCCCGGTTTATCTGCCGGTACATTAACTGGTTTTGGTGCGCAATGCACAGGCAGTGATTACGGTCCAAACATGTTCACTATTTCCGGATCGAATCTCACTTTGGCAAATGTTACAGTGACAACATCAATTCCTCAATACACATTTTCAACTACAGGTATACCTGGATCTTTCTCAGCGAGTTTATCTCTTTCACAAGGTGGCGGTGCATACACACAAGACATTTATGTGTTGTTTTCTCCTGCTGCTGTGACTACTTACAATGGAAACATTGTAGTAGGTGGTGGTGGTGCTACGAATATCAATGTGGCCGTGAGTGGCAGTGGAATTTCAAGTGCTGCTCCAACAGTAAATGCTCCGGCTTCAGCAACGATCACTGCGACAACTGCAGATCTCGGTGCGACGATCGCCTCTTTAAATTGCAGTACTGTTACTTACAGAGGTATTGAGTGGAGCACCACCAACGGGTTCATCAATGGTACAGGAACACTCGTTGATGAATCTGGTAGTTTCGGTACCGG
>JANOVT010000264.1:0-14783 GCA_031417525.1 Flavobacteriales bacterium
GGTCTGTTGCGTCCAATACTTTGCGATCGATGTATCCAATCGCAGCAGGAATTTTTTCTCGTGCAGTTGAATTCTGAAAACCTTGAACAACCACTTCCTGTATCTTATTGGTCAATGGTTTTGCATAATAAAGTTGAAAATTGTTGCAGTGATTGGCTGGTACATATATAGTATCACTGTAACCTTCTATGTCTAATGCGAGAATCCCGCGATCAATTTCCTGTGGAAAATTGAAAAATCCATTTTTATCAGTTATCGTAATGAAATCCATGCGTTGAGTCTCAGTGTAAAAATTGTCAAAAGACTTGATGTGAGCATTGCTTAATGCTGCACCAGTTGACTCATCAATCAGACAACCGGAGATAAAACATGGTTCTGATTGCGCCATCACTTGAATAGTGATAAAGAGCATCAGTGAAATGGAAAAATTTTGCTTCAGCAATGTGTGGTGGTTTTTGGTGGTGGTGAAAAGATTCAATGCGTCGTTGATAGAAGATTCAGAACTCTTTGACGTGTATTTTCTGCCAACTGTTCAACACTCCAATCGGTGAATTCAGATGCTTTCATGACATCACCGATATAGACATGGATGACGCCGGGTCTGATCGCGAATGAACCACTTGCGAGTATTTTACGGGAGCCGGCAATAGCAATAGGCACTATATCTACCTGACCTTCTTTAGCAATCATGAATGCGCCGCGCTTAAAAATCTGAAGTTCTCCGGTTTTACTGCGAGTGCCTTCGGCGAATGAAATGACGTTTTTGCCGGCTTTAATTTTTGCTGCGGCGGCCTGCATGCTTTTGCGCGCGTTTTCTTTATTGCCGCGATCTACGAAGATGTGTCCGATGAAATGCATGTATTGTCCCATCACCGGCACTTTCGCCAATTCTTGTTTAGCGATAAAAAATAGTCCAACCGGAATGACACGCGAAAGAGCAAGGATGTCAAAATGTGAAGCGTGGTTAGCGACAAATATGTAGGATTTTTTCTTGTCGATTTTTTCCAGACCCTGCACCCGGATGCGGACACCTGTGATCAGACAAATGAATGGCGACCACAAAAAACGGCCATTGATATGATGCACCCATTTGCCATTCCAGGTAATGAGCATCAGGATCATCCCGAGAATGCCGCATATTGCAGTCCAGAGCACCACCAAAATGATCTGAACACTATTGATCACTTTCCAGATGAAATTCATGATTTGCCGTAGTTTACCTTCTTCATCATCATTTTTGCGCGCAAGGTGGGTATGAAAGCTCTTAACCAAAAATACTTTTTCATCGGCAATGGATTCGCAACCTTGCTTTTTTGCTTCATAACTGGGATTCTGTCCGGCCAAACGGAATTGCCGAAGAAGGATAAAAAAGTGCGTTTTATCGCTTATCCTGTCGGATACTATTCACCTGAAACACGAATAGGAGTAGGGCTTGCATCCACGTTTAATTTCCGGACCAATCACAATGATACCATTTCACCGGTTAGTCAGATTTCACTTGGTGGAGGTATCACTCAAAACAATCAGGCTGCCTTTTCCCTTCCTTTTACACTCTTCTTCAATGAACGTAAACACACATTGAGCGGTGAATTTTCTTACAACGATTTTTCATATCATTTTTATGGAACAGGAAGTGGCAATTACCGCGGCGATTTTTCGGACTATCACGTGCGGTTTCCGCTGTTCAGGTTGAACTATCTCCGAAAAATTCAATCAAATTTGTATGCCGGTATGCGCTGGTGGTATGAGGATTATCGCATCAGTTCTTTTGACCAGAATCCGGCGCTCGACTCCCATGTACCGGGAAAAAATGGAAGTACTACCAGTGGTCCCGGAATAGTGCTGATGTTTGATCAGCGGGATAATATATACTATAGCACACGTGGATCGTATCTGGAACTTTCGTGGCAGACACAATCGAATTTGACCGGAAGCAATTTTTATTATGATCGCTACCGTTTTGACTTTCGGAATTTCATTCCTCTGAACGAGCAAATTTCTATTGCTTCAAATCTTTTTGGTGATTTCATCGCGGGTGATGTGCCATTCAGCCAGATGCCGGCGATGGGAAGCGGACGTCGGGCACGGGGATATTATCAGGGTAGGTTCAGAGATAAAAACCTGTTGCTTTATCAGGGAGAATTGCGAGGTAAACTGGATCCTAATTGGGCGGTAGCTGCCTTCTGGAATTATGGAATTCTAAGCCAACGATTCAACGATTTCAATTTCAAAAATGACCATGCTTCTGTAGGATTTGGATTCCGATATGCCTTCGATAAATCCAACCGATCTAACCTTCGCCTTGATCTTGCGTGGCCGCTTTTTAATGGAGACTATTTGTACGATCCTGACAATACGCTCAAGGTGTATTTTACTGTAAATGAGGCTTTTTAGCCGCGTGTATTAAATGATGAGATCAGATGAGGGTGGTCATCCTGTTAGAAGAACTAGCATGTCGAAGTTCATAAACCAATGAATCGGGATGTACATCGTTGTGACAGAATCCTACATTTACTGTGGATTTTCTAACCTCTAAAACAGTAATCAAAATGAGTACAAAAATGTTTCTGGCCGCCCTTGTCGGTGGCGTTGTTTCTTTCTTTGGTGGTTGGCTTGTGTTCGGGATCTTGCTCCAGCCTTACTATGAGGCTAATACAGTTTACTACGAAGGGCTAATGCGCGGAGAAAATGAGATGCGATTGCATGGAGTTGCCATTGCTCAGCTTTGCTTTTCCGGATTGTTGGCGTACATCTTCGACAGATGGGCGAATATCCGTTCGTTCGGACCAGGGTTTATGGGTGGATTGATTGTAATGGGTCTTGCAACTGCCGGTTACGATTTACAAATGTGGTCATGGATGAATATGATGCCTTTCAAAGCAATAGTAGTTGATATCATTGCGAATGCCATCTTTGGTGGAATCGTCGGCGGTGTCGTAGCGTGGGTTCTTGGCAGAGGCAAATCAGCATAACGGTTGATGGAATGATGTGAAAGGCCGTCCCGGATTCGGGGCGGCTGTTTTTTCAGAAGTCAGAGGACAGATGTCAGAAGTCAGAAACCTCTGACCTCTGACTTCTGTCTTCTGACTTCTGTCCTCTGACATCCGTCCTCTGATATCTGTCTACTTCCAATTCTTATGCAAAGCATGCAGCATCTTACCAATTTCGTCTGTTTCAAGGAAGAGCGAAGAAAATGTTTCTTGATCTATGTAACCGAAATCTTTGGCCATCATTAAATGAACTTGCATTTCCGCTTTTGATCCTATAGAGTCGATTAAATGTCTTTTGAAAACAGGTCCGAAATTTCTTTTGGCCCAACCCTCGGCAATATTTGCGGGAATCGATCTTGATGCTCTGTTTATCTGATCATTCAACAAAAATTTTTCTTCACCAGGAAAATGCATGCTGAGTTTCTTCATTTGCAGTGCGAATTGATAACTTCGTTTGTAGACTTCGAGATCATCATAATTTTGAATCATGGCTGTTTGTTTTTGCAAATCACTATGATCATTTCTATCATTCAAAGAAGGACCAATTCGGTCCATTCGCCTTTTGCGTCGGGTTGGCGTGTTTCGATGCCCGAAAGTTGGAGGCTGTGTGTAGGAGAAATAATTGAAGCCAATAGCGAATCTGATGAAAGAATCGCCAGAAGGAGGATAAAAACAAACTTCAGCTTCATGTCGGACAAATCAACGCACACTTGCGATTCAAAACAAGTTACATTTCACATGATCTGCGAAAATCTGCGTATGAATCTGTCTAATCTGCGTTTAAGTAAACTTTTATTAACGCAGTTTACCCAGATTTAGGCGCAGATTTTCACAAAGAAAACGATTGATATCAAAAATGAACATTCCTGTGTTTCATTAATGATAATAATCAACAAACTAAAAAAAAACTCAACGATCGAGCACAATATGCCCGGTATACTCATGAGGCAATTGTGATAAATCCTCCGCCAGAATGTGATAGATGTAAACACCATCCTGAGCGAAGTAATCTCCTTCATGCACATCTCCTGTCCATGGTTTAGTCCAATCGGTTGTTTCGAAAATGACTTCTCCCCAACGATTAAAAATTTGAAGAAAATACGATGTTGCTCCTGTTATCACCGGCATCCAGACGTCATTGACTCCATCATCATCCGGAGAAAAACTGTTGGGCGCATATAGAATAAAACCGGTGATGATGACTTCGCCAGTAACGGTAGCAGAACATCCAAATTCATTGGTGACAATCTGCGTGATGGTTTGTATGCCTGTTGCATCCCATGTATAAGAGAAGTTACAATCAGAATTTTCTCCACTATCGCTCATACAATAGTAGCACTCGATGCTTCCTTCTGAAGCATCTGTAATTTGTACAATTGGATTACTGACATCCACAGTTTGCGGTGTGATCAGAAAGCCTGCGATTGGAGACGGCATGACATGTATGATGTTTTCAAAAACCTGCGTTTGTGATTCTGTGCATTCAGAATTTGTAAAAGCATTTGCTGTAACGGTATAAATTCCTGTTTCGTGATAAGTATGATTGCCGGCCTGGTCAGTGCTGCTAGTGCCATCGCCAAAATCCCAGAAGTAAAAAACTTCAATTTCGGAAGTGGTTTCAGCGGAATATAATGTCAGCAAAGGCGGACAATCTTCACCTGCTTCTACATGAAAAGCATTGATGAAATTTTGTATGACCAAAACACTATCGACATAAGTAGAAGTGCAGCCGTTTTCGTTGATGGTGAGGACGACTTCATGCCATCCCGGATTAACGAATGAGATGTGTTGAGGTGCAGCGGAGGAAGATTGTTGAATGTTGGCATCATTGCCGAAGTCCCAGGTGTATGCTGCTCCCGTTGTTGTTGCTCCTTCACCGGTGAATGAAAAATCAGTTGCACCAACGCATTGATCCGGCGGCCTGCTAAAGTATGATTCGAGGTCACCGAATATTTGGAAGTCCAGCCATGCTGTATCACTGCATGTATTGGAGGCCGAGACAACCAGCATGATCTGGAATGAGCCGGGCATGGAAAAGACATGCTCCGGATTTTCTTCTGTTGAATTGTTGATGCCGCTCTCATCGTCAAAATTCCATGCAAAAGAAGTAGCGTTTTCACTCTGACTTTGAAACTGATAAATCATGCCATCGCAAAACGAATTCTGTGGAAGTATAGCGGCTTCAGGATCTGGCGGATTCTCAATGACAAGTTGGTCGCTTTCAACACATCCGTTTTGCGAAACGGTCACCGTCACGAATGTCTGCAGGGCCAACGCATCCGTGATGATCGTTTCAGAAGCATCCGTTGATGTGGTCGGAATACTTCCCGATCCAAAATCCCAGCTGTATTCTGCAAATGCCCCGACCGTTGCATTGACGAGTAAACTGTAATGATCCAGATGATTGATGCATGCATATTCATCTACGATAATCTCTGGATTGAGTGCAGAAAAGGAACTGACGATATTTTGTGCAGTATCTGCGCAAGGCCATCCCGGATTGACGATCAAGGTGACAGTGAATACACCGGGCTGAGGAAAAACGAATGTCGGTTGCTCCAGATTTGAAGTGTCCGTATCCATTCCTTCAACGCCAAAATCCCAATGATAAGTAGATGCATTGATTGAGTTGTTGAACATTTCCATCGAAGCACCTGCGCAAAAGTCATCTTGTTCCTGAATGGACGCGACGATGTTGGGATTGCACATGGTAACATTAAACTGAAAGTCTCTGTTGGTGCTACTGAGCAATATACCATTGCGATATTCCTCTACGCAAATACCCACCACATATTGGCCCAGTTCATTCGGAGTGCCGGTGAGAATGCCTGTCACAGGATCTATATTAAAAGCAGGAGCACTGGCTATCGGATAGGTAGCGCTAAACTCCGGATAAAAACTCATTTCAGGATAGGGTGGAGCACCAGGTGGATTGATGTAGTTGCCGACCTCATTTTCCAGTAATGGATTACAGAATGAATAGACCAATTGATCACCATCCATATCGGTCGCACTATGATCCATTTCGAAAGATTCGTTCAGACAAATAAAAATAGGAGGGTAGTTGACATACGAAGGATTGCTGTTGCATACAACGATGGAAGGATCTGGAATGAAAGCAGTAATCGTCATTCCAATGTCATCATTGCTCGCAGTATTCACAATGCTCGTATTGCGACAACAGCGTTGATAGGCAAGCTGAAGTCCACCGGGAGGAATGTTCAGATTAAGTGTGGTATCGTATCGACATTCTTCTACACAAACATCTGTGGGGGGATTCAGGCAAAGGTTTTCAAGATCAACCGGTAGAACAGTCACGACACCAGAGCTCAAGGGAATTTCAATATTTACGATGAGGTTTCCGAACTGATCAAATGCACCGATACTGGCAGGATCATCAAAACCACTGATGCCATTGTAGCAATCGCGGTAAATTTTCATGACAATGGTGTAGTTGTTTCCGCCATTGCATTCATAATGGATATTACCACCGACAATATGCGTAGCAGACCCTGTCTGCTTTAAAAGCAGGAACATGATAACAAGGGTAAACAATTGACGCATCGAATTTCCGGTCGGTTTTTAATATGACAACACAAATGACCAGAAAATTGCTTGAGGGTCAGCTTATTTCCTTTTGAATGGGTAAAGTAGAAGGATGAATGGATGAGAATGGGCATGAGAATGGGAAGGAGAATGATGAGAGGGAGAATCGAATTTCAATCACCACATTCTAGAATCTTTTTATCGGATGAACCTTTTAATTATCATGCGCAATAAAATTTCAGTTGAGATTAAAGCGGTTTCCAAACTGGATGATGTTCATTTGGCTCAGGCCATCATTAATCTCGAAGCGTACAATCTCGAGATTGATGTATTAATCAACTTTGGACAAAACAGTTTGCTTTTTAAGAGACTAATCAATAAAAAATAAGCTCTATAAAAATCAAAAAAAATACAGATCTGACCTTCAGAGAAAAAGCCTAGTACTGAGCGCATTTCCCAACAATCACCGTCATCACAATAATCAAACAATTCTTAGTTCAGACCCTGTCCTGAATAGCGTTTGGGAACTCTCCGCCTTTTCCCGAAAATCATAGGCTTGTTTTTAATTCGCAATATATACTTCTCATAAGTGAGGCAAACCCTCGAGATTGGGGATTAAATTTCACATTACATTCGTGCTATTCCAATTAGAACTTCTATGCAAAACAAAGGATTGGTCTTGTGTGTTTTTCTGAGTCTTATGTTGTCTGAATTTTTGTATTCACAAGAGGAAAAAATTTTCGGCATAATCCAAAATGATTCCATTGGTGTTTCATTCGACATACCTGCTGGTTGGTACGCCTTTTACCGCAAGGGAGATTATTATTTGTATGGTGCACGATCGGCGGATGCCTATATGGTAGTAACTCCCAATGTTCCTGGTGACTTTGATGATTTCAGTAATACGTGGCATTATTTCACACACGGACTGGATATGAGGATTGAAAATAAAGTGGAACACATGGATTCTTCTATTGTCTACGCCAGAGTTGAAGTCACAACAAAAGACAAAGACACGGTTCCTTGTTTTATTGCGCTCAAAAATTCCCCAATCGGTTATCCCATCGGTGTCTATGCAATAAAGAATAGTCAGGGTTCAAAATCTCATCTGGCCGGATTGGTTCTTGATGTTGCAAGAAGTTTAGAATTCTATCCGCCGGGATTGGAAGAAGAAACGTTGGATGGGCTACATCACATTTTCGGTCACTGGATACTGAATGATGAATCAAAAAAGGCACACAAGTATTTATTCCTGAGCAGAAATGGTACTTATGTGATGAGTGAATTGAATACAAAAGCCTCGCTTGAGGAAGACCAAAACATTTTCAGCAATATGCAAAAAGAAACATCTCAAAGGTGGGCCATTCGTATTGTTAATGGGAAGCGATACCTTTATTTCACACGACCAAATGATTGGCCAATGCGGATGTTGATCGAAGTGGATGGAGACCAGATTCTTTTGAACGGACAGCGGTTTCGGTTAGAAAGAGTGGGGAAGTGAGAATGGAATATTTTGTTTTAGGATTGTACAATTTAAAATATTCAATTTCGAAAAATTAAGCTAGTCTTGCATAACCTGGAAGCAAAGCGTTAAATTCGTTGGCAGTGTTTATATGAACAAAAGCATTCGAAAAATATTTTTTTGCACCTTTCTTTTTATTACGGGTGTTCACCTCAGCCAATCTCAGGTGCCATTATTTGAATGGGCTAAAAATATTGGTGACAGTGCGATTCTGGATGCAAAAGATGTTCGAATTGATTTATTTGGCAACGTAATTACTTGTGGGCATTTCGACGGCAAAGTGGATTTCGATCCGGGTCCAGATGTTCAATTTTACACATCAGAGTTGGGGGATGGTTATGTGATGAAACAAGACAAAGATGGAAATCTTATCTGGGCAATACAGTTGGGGGACACCGGATTTGAACATGCGAACGCACTGACTGTAGATTATGAAGGTAACATTTTCGTAGCTGGTAGTTTAACCGGTTTTCAATTCGATGAAATTGACATTGACGGTGGTGATGGAGTGTATATGTTGCATAACTATAGTTCATCCGATATTTTTCTGTTGAAACTTAACTCTAATGGTGAAATTATATGGGGAACAAGTGCTGGCGCAATGTCCGCTGACCACGGACATTCCATTGCTCTGGATAGCGATAATAATGTGTATCTGGCAGCACGTGTTGATGGCGATCTGATTGTCGATCATATATCAGGTGAAATCGTTCTCATTGATCCTGTTTCTGCGAATTATAGTTACTACACTGCAATCCTAAAATATGATACGAATGGGAATTTTCAATGGGCGCGACAATTAGCAGGGACTAATTATGTCTTGCCTGTTGATATTGCAATAGATCATTTAAACAACGTTGCGGTTGCGGGTAATTTCAATGGCATTACTGATTTTGATCCAGGTCCCGGCACATTTAACCTTGGTATTCCACCGCAGGATAATTATAATTTATTTAATTTATACGTGTGCAAATTAAATAGCGATGGATATTTTTTATGGGCTAAAGCTATAATGACCGGTTATGGATTGGATGAGTATGTGGGTACCTTGAATTTGAATTGTATGACGCAGGATAGTATGGAATGCCTTTATCTGTCTGGTAGTTTTAAAAGCGAAATCGATTTTGATCCGGGTGAAGATGAGTTTTTACTTACGAGTGCTGAAACAGAGAATCATGCCTTTTTATTGAAACTCAATTCAAGCGGTGAATTTGAATGGGCTCGTCAGATCGAAGGCAATGGAGTATCCGGCATGATGGCAGTGGCTGAGAGTTCCAATCAAACAATCGTTATGACTGGCTATTTTCGGGGTGTATTTGATTTTGATCTGGATGAGGGCATTCAATTAAGGACTTCAGACAATGCCAACGTTCTAGATATTTTTGTTTCGGCCATTGACAGTGTTGGTAATTTCTCCTGGTTCGAACAATTGATAGGTGGAGATTTTGCATATTCACAAGCATTGGCCTGTGTTGACTCCTTAATTTATGTTGCTGGTTATTTTAATACGGCATGTGATTTTGATCCTGGATACAACGTGAATATGTTGAATGCTCATGTTGTTGACGTCTTTGTACAGAAGCTTATAAATTATCCGGTGGATGGGCCTGAACCATCGGTTCCCGCTGTGATAGATTTCTATTCGCTTTATCCGATACCTTCCAATACGTTTATTACTCTCAGCACAAGTGAAATCATGGATGATGCAATTTTAATGGTTTATGATGTGCAGGGAAGGATTGTGGCAAATTGGTCAAGGGTTTCCGGTGATAAATTTGTCATAGACAGTGCTGAGTTTGCATCTGGAGTCTACTGTTTGGAAATTCATCAACCAGAAAAAGAACTTCAACGTTTAAAATTCATTGTTGCCAGATAGATGGAAATTCCGACAAGTCTGACCATCCAACTTTGCAGGAATATCCAGTTTGTTAAGCTAACATTGTCTCAACTATGATTCTTGCAATTTAATGAATCTCGTGATTTTCGAGATTGATTCGCGAACACTGTCTGAACCATGATTCTTCTGATTGAATGATTGTCGTGATTTTTAAAACACCTCTCATTTTAAGACATGAAGTATGTAAAAATCATCAATCACTTTTACAACTTCATAAAAATCACAAGAATCAAAAGAATCACGGTTCAGACAATGTTCGCAAACAACCACAATTCAGTCATTCACTCCTCAACCTTTTTATTCCTTATTCCTATAATTATGGCATAACAACCGCTTGGAAGGTATCATGGTTCCATCTATTTTTATTTCCGGTAACCAAGATTTGGCGAGCGATTACTTGAATAGAAATCAAAACGAATCCATGATAAAGGATCAATACAAATACTCCGAGTTGACTTCAATAATAATCGGGTGTGCAATGACAGTGCATCGTACTCTCGGTAATGGATTCATGGAAGTCATTTATCAAAGAGCCCTTGAAATGGAAATGAAGGCATTTCAGATTGACTTTACCAGAGAACATGAAATGCCCATTTATTACAGGGGCGCAAGAATAGGAACAAGACGAGTTGACTTTCTGGTATTTAATAAAATATCCGTTGAAATCAAAGCGGTTTCCAAGCTGGAAGATGTGCATTTGGCTCAGGCAATCAATTACCTCGAAGCGTACAATCTCGAGATTGGTCTATTGATCAACTTTGGACAAAGCAGTTTAATTTTTAAGCGGCTACAGAATAAGAAATATGGAGTAAAGTAATTCGAAGAACTTCAGTACTTACATTCAGTGAAGAAAGTTCAGAGATGAGCGCGCATTCCAACAAAAACTGAAATCAGAATCATGCGGATTTCATCAATTGGTGTCCAATTTTTATGTGAATGAAATTCTTGGACACCAAATTTGGTGTCCAAGAATGATGGGGGCAAATATTTTGGACACTAAAATGGTGTCCAAATTTTGTGGTGCTGATTTTTTTGGACACTAAACTGGCGACTAGCCTGAGCTGTTAATGGTGTGCGAAGTGTTCAGATTCTAAAGTGAATGTGTCTCTCCGGAATTCCTTGGCCATGACGCTTACAGTATTCGCTACAATAGGGTCAGCATATATGTGAAATATCCTCTTCTTTTGCCGAACCATTTTACTTATTTTTGCGTTATATCGCAAGCGTTCTGCGACTCTTCAATTCAAATGAACATTACTGAAAGCGTAGAGCAATTTGAAAACAACTTTATCAATTGTCAGAGTTACATAGAATTTTAATAGTCATTTTCCAAATTACAAAAAGCATGATACAAACAGTAACGATAGATATTATCAATGCAAAGGCCTTGAAGCTCCTTCAGGATTTGGAACTCATGCAGCTTATCCGTTTGCATAAAGAAAAAGTTCAGTCTTCTGTCAGTTGGGCTGATCGTTACAAAGGAGCAATGTCTAAACAACCACTTACAGAAATTGACAATCAGCTCAATGAACTTCGCAACGGATGAGAATGAAGTACATCTGGGATACCAATATGGTTATCTATTACCTGTAACAATAATTCCCGTCTGCGGTAGAAAAATTTATTGACGATTTACTGATAGAGAACCAACCTTGCATTTCGGTCATCACAGAGATCGAACTCCTTTGTTGGAAAACCGCTGATGAAAAAGATTTACTTGTGGTTCGCAATTTTATCAGTGATACACTTATAATTGAGTCACAAAGTGAAATCAAGTCCAAAACTGCCGAAATACGAATGCAACACAAGATAAAGTTACCTGAAGCCATCATTGCAGCAACAGCATTGGTTTATGACCTAACCCTGCTCACTCGGAATACAACTGACTTTAAACAAATCGGACGATTGAAAGTGATCGACCCATTTAGTTTGTAAAATAAGCAGGAATCACAAAATTCATTGGATGTGTCAGCTTGTCAGGCATGTGGAAATGCAGGCAGAGGTTGAAAAATGAAGTTTGCGTGCAAATTGTTTGCAAATCATTTTTACCAACACCACTTTCCATCTAAAAAACAAGGGCCTTATTAACGAAAAAACCCGCTGGTATAGCGGGTTAGAGAAACTTGTGACACTGTAGGGAGTCGAACCCCAAACCTTCGCATCCGTAGTGCGATGCTCTATCCAGTTGAGCTACAGTGCCATCTCCGTAAAACGGGGCGCAAATATAGTCCGTTGGAGGGGAAATGCAAATTTCGTTTGGTGAATTAGGGAAAGGGCCATAGAGCCAATGAGGTAAAACATTGTCGGAACGTGCTAGTGTTATGGAAATTACAAACAGTTATTCATCTCTTGGAAATTCTATTCATGCTGATGTGGCGCTGCCTTGCACACTTGAATCGTGACATTTCCGGATCGGATTTATGACCATGTTTCACTCCTGTTCCGGAGGAAACTCTTTTTCGCCATCTTTTGAAACTGCCGTGTTTGAGTTCACGTCGCATGATTTTCTCTACTTCACCCTGCGTAATGCCAAACTGCATCCGAATCACGTCAAACGTGGTTCTGTCTTCCCACGCCATTTCGACGATGCGATCTATTTCATTTTCTGTAAAATCTGGTGACTCTTTTTGTTGATGCATTCGATTTCTTCGCTGATGATGGAGAAACATTCAGAGCGGGAATATGTTCAGGTAGAGAGGTTGGAGTGAGGAGCGGGAAGCTGGAAACGGGAAGTTGGATGCTGGATGCAGCAAGTTGGAAGCTGGATTTGCTTCTTATTCATAACGAAAAACTTCACGAAACTTTGCGCAAAAATTTGCCATCCTTTGCGGTTAAAAGAAGATGTCTGCCAAAACACCTTCGTCTCATTCCCTAACTCCTCTTTCGCTCTTTCGCTTCCCCCTAATTATGGCTTCTTCATCAACACCAACTCCGTAAAATCAAAATCCGGATTGTCAACCACCACCCTCAACTCGATCGGTTTACCGGCAGCATCAAGCACAAAACTGGTCTTGCCTTTGGGCAGCATCATCTGCGTAGTCCACGACAACTGGAAGGTATCATATTGCCAGTGCGAAAGTTTGCCTTTGAATAAAGCGGTAGGAGCAAAGTCAATCACAAGGTCATTTGCATCGCCTTTCGATATGTAAACATCTCCATACATCTCGCTCGTGTACGTTCCGCAATAATTCTCAAGCGGAAGAGATGGTTTGGATTCTTTGTTTCGCGCGGCTTCATCTTCTGCCTCTGCTTTTTTAGCGGCTTCTTCATCGTCTTTTTTGAAACCTAAAAACATAGCGGTCCAGTCCTTCTGATCTTTCACTTTGCAGTATTCATCCAAAATTTCGAAGGTGAGGCAGGAGGGAAGTGAATTGATATTGTTGGTGAGGATCACAAATCCAAGATTCAATTCTGGCACCAACACGGTCTTCGAAATCATCCCGTCATAACCACCGCCATGACTCACCACTTTGTAGCCGCCGTATTCCATCAAGTCCCAACCTAACCCATAACCATTGAAGTGACGCGAAGGCATGTTTTCGCGTTGCCATTTGCCAACCGGTTTTGGTGTCATATTCTCCCACATCTCATAACTGCGCTGCTCGTTCCAGATTTTTTGACCGTTAAAAGTTCCTTTACCCAATTGCAGTTTCATCCAGTTGGTCAGGTCAGAAACGCTTGCATTGATGCTGCCCGCCGGTCCGATATTGTCCCAGTTTACATAGTCGATCGCAATGTTTTTTCCATTCACTTCATTGTGTGGTGATGCCACATTGCCATCTTTTTTGAGATCACGAACGGTAGTGTTCGAATTGTTCATTCCCAACGGCACAAAAAAGCGTTGTTTGATAAAATCGTCCCAGGATTGTCCGCTCACTTTGGCGACAATTTCGCCTGCGGCTAAAAACATGATATTGGAATAGCCGTATGATTCGCGAAAACTATAAATGGGTTGGAGGAATTTCGCACGACGGATCACTTCTTCACGGCTGTGCGTGGTTCCATACCAGATCAGGTCTCCACTAAAAGTAGCTAGTCCACTGCGGTGACATAACAAATCGCGGATGGTAAATTCATCACTCACATAAGGCGAATACAATTCGAAGTAAGGCAGGTAAGTACGCACTTTGTCGTCCCATTTTATTTTACCTTCATCCACCAAAATGGCGAGTGCCGCGGAAGTAAAGGCTTTGCTGTTACTTGCTATTGCAAACAAAGTATTGTCATCCACTTTTTTTTCTGTGCCAGCAGTACGCACGCCATATCCTTTCGAGAGCACCACTTCGCCATCTTTGACAATGGCAATGGCCATACCCGGTACATTGTATTCTGTGAGGGCGCGCTTAAACAGGCCATCGAGATCGGTAACAGATTTGTTTTGTTGGGCTGTTTTGGAAGAAACACCGATGCGGATAGATTGGGAAAATGCACCAATACTTATCGCGATAAAAAGGCAGACGAAAAAAATTTTGAATTTGTTCATGGAAAATTATTGAAGTGGTCCAAATGTAAATGCAAATGGGGAGCAAGATGCATCACGGTAGAGACGTTGCACTGCAACGTCTCTACATGGTTGAATTTGGAATTCGATGGATTCGATTTCCGTGGAGGGATTTCGTCTGGTAGAGACGTTGCACTGCAACGTCTCTGAAGGAGAAAAATTGGAATGTTCCAATCCTATGGATTCAGAACAATGACCGATTATAAAATGCGTCACCAGGTTTATGATTACATGATTTTCATTTCGAAATTTTGATTTTGTGAGAGGGAGACGTTGCGGTGCGAGACGTTGCGGTGCGAGACGTTGCACTGCAACGTCTCTACATGG
>JANOVT010000265.1:0-8928 GCA_031417525.1 Flavobacteriales bacterium
GTACCTATTAAAAAAAGAAAATGGATGGACGGAATATTTGCTCGTGTGGATGAAACTGACTTCCCTATTTCTTTAAAAACTTAAATCAACTGTCTATTTACGGTTCAAAACAGACTATTCCTTCACGAACTTCAAAACCTCGCGACGATCATTGACAATTACTTCAATGAAATAAATACCCGCAGACAGCCGTGAGATATCCATTTTTCTTTCTTTGGACTGAAGAACTTGTTGTCCAAAACAATTTCTGAAAACGATCTTTTGAGGAGAAACAGAAGAGGTTACAGTGATGAATTGAGATGCCGGATTAGGAAAAATAGCGACATCCTCATAACCGGATTCTTCTGCGACATTCAATGATGAACATGCCGAAGCGAATATCATCGTATAAGTGGAGTCATTTAAAAAATGGGTATAACACAGGTTTGAAACACCAGCAGAAACTCCCGTGTTCAGATAGGAGTGTAACAGGTTGTAAGTGCTTCCAACACCTTCAATCCATTGACCATCCATCGTCACAATATAGGGATCTATCAACAGATTATAAAAATGTCTGTTCGCACCGAAGTAATTTTCTGCTATAACGCTTGTAATCGTTGTCGTAAAGTTACCTGACCAACCACTCATTGTTTCCATGCTTCCTCCTTCCGTCATTCCAAAATCATAAAGCAATACTTCCTCGTCCGTGTCCGGAAAGCGTAGTAACACATAACCCAAATAATAAACATCAGTCAGAACGCGCTTCTGCCAAATTTTGCCGGCGTTATCTTCGCGGAGCAGACAGAGAAGTTCTCCGTTTCCCTGACTATTGTCGTTTCTGACATACAATTTTCTATACAACACATTGTCGACCCAGGTGGTGTCTTTCATTATGTACTCAAATTCAAAATACTCGGAATATTCAGGCCACGGACTATAACCTGTTGAGAACCTCCAAATTGCTGAGTCCGCATCCGTCAAAAAATAGTTCACCTGACAGTGCAAATCAAATTGCATAAACAACAGGCCGATGAATATTAATTTCTTCATTCAAGATAATTTTTTCTTCAGGCTCTTACTTCCTGTCAAACAAATTTTTGCCGCACAAATCGGTATGATTCCACGCCATTCCGAAATTCCTTCCGCGTAATTCAGTCTACCACCATGTGGCGAGAAATAAAAAACCAAAAGCGAAGCTTTACTTCCCGAACGCGAAATAATCCATCGGATTCACCGGTATCCCAGCTTCCCACAATTCGAAATGAAGATGCGGCCCTTCGCTGTGGTCGCCGGAATCTCCGATAAACGCGATCGACTCTCCGGCTTTGACAAAATCTCCTTCTTTTTTGAGTAGTACTGAATTGTGTTTGTACACAGAAATAAGATTGTTCGAGTGCTGCACCTGGATCACGTTTCCACCATCCGAAGTAAAAGAAGCCACGATCACTGTTCCGTCCTGTATCGCCTTTACCGGATCATCTTTAGGTGCAATCAGGTCAATTCCAAAATGACCTTCCTTGGGATTGAATTCGCTTGAGACGGTACCATTGACCGGTTTGAACAAGAGCGTTCCCTTTTGACCTTTGTCGGTTTCATCAGCGGCCTCGAGGTTGAAACGATCCTGCTCCGACAATTTTTGCCGCAAGGCATCATCGACATCTGCTACCTGAAACGACAAATCAACATTTACAGGTTTATTCGCACCACTGTCTGCCGTATTGGTGAGAACCCCGCCTCCCAGCAGCATCCGCACATCAGCCATGTAGCGGTCGTTTCTGCGACTTACCTCTAGCAGTGAATCAACACGCATCCTCGCCTGGCGCGCCTCTTCCCGGTAGCCGGAGTCCGCATAATCAGGAATTACATAGTTTTTTAACGGTGTAAAAGCCACCAAAAGGTATATCAGGGCACCAAAAACCACCAATAATCCGCCAAACATCACAATCAGATTGAGGGGCGTTAGGGAATATGAGAGCCTTTCCTCAAAGGTGTTTTCATTGAGAACTGTAAGCCTGAAGCGGCTTTTCAGCTTCTTCAACAACTTTTTTCTCTTCGTTTGGGGGGTGGCTACCATATTTATCAAAAGAGATCAAATTACAACTAGATCCCGTACTCCGGCAAAAATGAAATATTTTTGACGCTTTCCGGTTATTAACCGCCATTAAATATCGTTTTTGTGAAATTTCGCCATTCTACTCAATTTCTTCTCACCTGCGCAATCGTTTTTCTGCTGTGGGCCTGCTCCAATAAAAAGGACGGTACTTCCTATCGCGTGTTCCACAATATGACCGCGCATTACAACGGCTATTTCAATGCCGATGAACTGGTAGATAAGGGTGTTGTGAAAATCGAGAAGTCACACAAAGAAGATTATGATGTCATCCTTCCTGTATTCGTTTATGGTACAGAAGAAATTGCCAAGGCCTCCTATCCCGATATGGAAAAGGCCATTGCCAAATGTGAAAAGGTGATCAATAAACACACGATCAAAGACGACAGCAAAAAATCAAAAAAGAGACCGGAGTTCAACAAGTGGATCGACGAAAACTATATGGTGATCGGCCGCGCTTATTTCTATAAAAGAAATTATGCAAAAGCTGCAGACGTGTTTCAATATGTCAACCGTAAATTCAAAAAACCGGAAACAACTGTCAGCACGAACTCCTGGCTGGCCCGCACTTATGTGCAACAGGAAGAATACGGAAAAGCAATTCAAGCATTAACCCGCGCAGAAAACGACGCCGAAGACAAAGAAGTAAGTGAAGACTTGCGAGCTGAGTATCATCTGGTTTTTGCGGACGTTTTATTGCACCAGAAAAAATTGGAGAAGGCTGCCGAAGAATTGGAGCGAGCGATTCCTCTTATCAATAAAAAAAGAGATCGTGCAAGACCGAATTTTATTCTTGCACAGATCTACCAGCAATTGGAAAGAAGCAGTGATGCATTGGTCGGGTATGAAACCACGATCCATTCACGTCCGGTGTATGAACTCGAATTTCACGCACGTATTAATAAGGCGCTTGCATACAGCAGAACCGGTGGTACTTCCGAACAGATTCAGAAGGAGCTTTATAAAATGCTTCGCGATGATAAAAACCTGGACTATCGCGATAAAATTTACTATGCACTCGGTGATATCGCATGGGAAGAACAACGACGAACGGATGCAATTGACTTTTACGAAAAGTCCATTCTCTACAACAATGACAATCCAAAACAGAAAGCAAAAGCGTTTCTCCGTCTGGCCGATTTGTATTTCGATGAAAGACAATACGCAGCGGCGCAGCTTTACTATGACAGCACCCTGACAACGATTGATGCAACGCATGAACGTTTTGAGATTGTGAAACTAAGAGCAGAAAGTCTCACCGAACTTGTTGCCAACCTCAATGCCATCGCTTTGAATGACAGCCTCTCGATCATCTGTGCTCTCACTCCGAAAGAGCGTGAAAAAAAGCTTCAGGATCTTGCTGAGGAATTAGCGCGTCAAAAAGAAAATGAGCGAATTGAAGATGAACGAAAAGCGGAAGCAGCAAAACTCGAAGCACAGACTTCCGGCATTACCGGTACATTTTGGGCTTACAATGAACCACTGAAAGAAAAAGGCAAAGCGAATTTTACAGATTACTGGGGTGAAAGACCTTTGAAAGATGATTGGCGTCTGCAATCACGTCTCGCCCAATCGTTCGGTCCGGGAGAGGAAGATGAAAACGGCGGAAGCACCTCGACCCCGGAGGACTCACTTGGCACAGCAATCGATGACAAATACAAAGCTCCTACCGCAGAAGAATTAGGTGCCGATCTGCCTTGTGATGATCCTGCTAAAATGCAAAAGATTCATGCGGATGCCGCGGAAGGTTATTACAACGCTGCGGTTATCTACAAAGAAAAATTAGATGATGACGACAACGCCATCAGCACCTGGGAAGAATTGCTTGCCAACATGGACAGCAGTGATTATCACCCTACCACTTACTACCAACTTTTCAGAACATGGCTCGCCAAAGAAACAAGTAAAGGCTATGTCAAAAATCCATTCTGCGAATCGTGCAACTCAAAATATTGGGGTGATGAAATCAAAAACCGATATCCGGGAAGTGATTGGGCGATGCTCGTCGACAATCCCGGCTATCTCGATATTCAGGACATGAGAAATGCGCAGGAAGATGAAGCTTATCAACTTGCATACACGCTTTACACCAACCGCAACTACCCGGCTTCAAAAACTTTTTGCGATAGCATCATCAATACAGAACCACAGAATCATCTTTTCTGTAAATACAAATTATTGCGTGCTGTGTGTATCGGTTATTCGGATGCGCCTTATGGTGTAAAAGAAAATTACCAGAATGAATTGAACAGCATTGTGACCACCTGCGGCGCAACGGAAGAAGGGAAACGTGCACAAGAACTCATCAAAGCGATCAACACTTCTGATACAGGTTCGGTAATTGAAACAGAAATCAAAACAGATGAAAGCACCGGAACAGATGATCAGGTAAAACCTTCGGAGCCGGATGAAAATGAAAATCCGGTGATTGTTGAGAATGATGGTCCATACAAATTTGATGAGAATGGAGAACATTATTTTGTGATTGTCATTCCCGTGCAAGGGTCTGACATCAACAAGTCGAAATCGGCTGTGGCAGATTTTAATACCACCTTCTACAATTCGGCACAACTGAAAGTGACCAATAACCTGCTTGATAAAAACAGTCACCTCATTCTCGTGAAGTCATTCAAGAAGATGGATGAAGCCACGAACTATGTCACGGCGTTCAAATCGGATGGAGAAAAACTGGTTGATATCAATGCCGCAGAATACAGGTCGTTCCTCATTTCAAAACAGAATTACATAACTTTGTTCAAGAACAAAGACATTGATCAGTACATGGATTTTTATATGCAGTATTATTGAGCCGCATATTACCATTGAAAAATTAGCATCATGTTTTCAAATAACAACAAGCGTATGGCTAGAAACACCGAAACCGTTCCCGACATGGGGATCAATCGTATTGTGGAAGGTACGAGTATTGAAGGCGATATCAAATGCGAAAGCAATATCCGTATCGATGGTTCATTCGTCGGCAATCTGACCACCAAAGGAAGACTTGTTGTAGGTCCGATGGGAAAAATTGAAGGCACTGTGCATTGCCAGAATGCAGAGGTCGAAGGCCTGGTGAAGGGCAAAGTGTATGTGCAACAATTGCTCTCTCTCAAAGGAACAGCAAAAGTGGAAGGTGATATTTTTACAGACAAACTTGCTGTTGAACCGGGATCATCTTTCACCGGTGCCTGCAACATGGGCGCAAAAGTGAAAGAACTCAAAAAGGATAATCACATTGAGCAAGGAACAACCACCGGAACCATCGCGGGAGCCTCGTCGTTCTGACAACATCATCCGCTTTACCTCGATGGCCACGCAGATGGGCATCACTATTTTCCTTGGTGTGTGGGGAGGAATGAAACTCGACAAACTTTATCCACATCGTGTTCCAATCTTCACGTTGATACTTTCTCTCACCGGTGTCGTAGTCGCCATCTATATGGTCATCAAAGATTTTCTGAAAAAGAAATAACCCTTTACTCTTTATGAATTCACGCTCCTTTCTTGTTCCACTTGCTGTTGCAACAGTGCTGCTTTACATTATATCAATCGTCCTGTTATTCGTTGTCAAAAAAAATCTTCCTCCAGTTGTTTGGATACTCATTCCATTATATGGAGTAGTGACTTTCCTTCTCTACCAGATGATTAAAAACTCAAGCACAAAATCACCTGCGCGTTTTGTGGCATCCGTGAATGGTTCTGTTCTGATCAAATTATTTATGACCGCATGTATTGTTGGAGTCTATTTCGCTATGCATATGCCTGGTAAGAAGGCATTGGCCCTGTCCGTGTTGGGCATCTACGCTGTGTATACGACCGTGTTGATCAAGGCGTTAATACCGATCATACGGAATAAGAAGTAACTTTTTTAACCGCAGAGGACAGCAAAGTTTTACGCCAAGTTTCGCAAAGTCTAATACAGGATGGTAAACGAATACATCGTTGCAGGATTGATGAGTGGCACCTCACTCGATGGTTTGGACGTAGCTGTTTGTCGTTTTCGTTTCGCGGAAAAATGGTCGTTTGAAATCATCGCTGCGAAAACATTTGAATACACTTCAGAGTGGAAATCGAAACTCACCCGTGCACATGAAATGAGTGGACTTGAGCTCACGCTTCTACATACCGAACTTGGAACATTGCATGGGAATTTGGTAAGAGAATTCATTTCAGATCTTTCCATCCAACCTGATTTTATTTCATCTCATGGCCATACGGTTTTTCATCAACCCGAAAAACAAATGACCTTACAAATCGGGAGTGCGCCTCACATCGCGGCCATAACAGGCCTTCCGGTGATTGCCGACTTTCGCACCGCAGATGTCGCATTGAATGGACAAGGCGCACCTCTTGTTCCCATCGGCGATCTTCTTCTCTTCCAAGAATATTCATTGTGTCTTAATCTGGGTGGTATTGCGAACATCAGTATCAAAAACGAAAATGGAAATTCCATCAAAGCATTTGATGTCTGCCCGTGTAATATGATGTTGAATCATGTCGCTGCTAAGCTTGGTTTGGAATATGATCACAATGGTGAGCACGCATCGAATGGTGCAGTTCATCCGGAAATCTTGAAGGAGTTGAATGCACTTCCCTTTTACAACATAGCACCTCCGAAATCTCTCGGCAAAGAATTTTTTGATGGGGAAATTTTTTCGTTGCTGAATAAATATGAAATAAATGAGCATGATTTGTTGCGCACGATGGTGGAACACATTGCGATCCAAATTTCACTTACTACTCAAACATTAGCTGGCGAAAAAATGTTGGTGACCGGTGGTGGTGCATTGAATTCTTTTCTCATGGAAAGAATCAAGGCGATGTGCAAAGTGGAGGTGGTTTTCCCGGATATACAAATCATCCAATTCAAAGAAGCATTGATCTTCGCATTTCTGGGAGTACTTCGTCTTCGTGAAGAAAACAACTGCCTGCGCGAAGTGACTGGCACCGACAAAGACCATTGTAGCGGCTCGATCTATTTACCGTAATTCGTTTGTTCAACCCACTCCGTGGTAAACAGATTCGCTTACTTCCGCGAAAGGCCAGATTCTCTCAAAAATCAATTTCATTTATTTCTGAAATTTCTTCTGCGAAGTTCAGCGAGAAACAAAGTTGAGCGAAGCGAAATCATCGGGCTCAAAAGCGATCCTGTGAATTTCTAGCCTAAATTTGTATCAAACAACCAGTATATGAATAGGACCTTTACAGCAAGCATTCATCGTGAAGGAGACATTTATGTTGCTGCTTGCATTGAAGTAGGCACGGTCAGTCAAGGTTATACACTGGAGGAAGCAGTGGCTAATCTCAAGGAAGCAACTGAATTGTATCTGGAAGAATTTCCCGCTCAACCATTTACTGCTACCTTTTTGACAACCTTCAATGCAGTGAGTAATGGGTAAATTACCAAGGGTCTCTGGTCGAGAATTGATCCGACTATTAGGGCACTTTGGATTTGTAGAAATTCGTCAAAATGGTAGCCATGTCATTCTAAAAAAATCCTCACCAGATGGTGAGTTAGGTACTGTGGTGCCGGATCATAAAGAACTTGCGGAAGGAACATTGAGAGGGATTTTGCGCCAGGCAAAAATTTCGGTAGAGGATTTTTTAATCATTTACCAGAAATAAGATGCCATCCGGGTATCGTTTCTATCGAACGTACTCATTGTTGCATATGAATTCTGCCCGACATACTTTTCATATGGACATCTGAAACTACAGTCGTATTTTTTTGATCAACAATCATGAACACCGGGAAGCGACTCGCTTAGCATAAGCACACTAAATGCTGATTCTCCCGATTTTCAACTTCTCCCATTTCTGAAATTCATTCTGCGAAGTTCAGCGAGAAACAAAGTTGAGCGAAGCGAATATATTCTGGATGAACCTGTAAATTCGCGCCTTTATCAAATCAGCTATGAGAGAACTCCTCGAGAAATACGAAAGCAAAAAACCTGAAATTGTTTTTGAATGGAAAGATCCTTTAAGTGAAGCTGAAGGTTGGGTGGTGATCAACTCGCTACGTGGCGGAGCTGCCGGCGGCGGCACACGCATGCGCGCAGGCCTCGACAAACGTGAGGTGGAATCACTCGCGAAAACAATGGAGATCAAATTCACCGTGAGTGGTCCGCAGATTGGTGGAGCCAAAAGCGGGATCAATTTCGATCCGCGCGATCCCCGCAAACACGAGGTTCTTGAACGTTGGTTTGCTGCTGTCACTCCTCTACTCAAACATTACTACGGAACAGGCGGTGATCTCAATGTAGATGAAATTCATGAAGTGATCGCCATCACCGAAGAAAACGGAATCTGGCATCCGCAAGAAGGTGTGTTCAACGGTCACTTCGGACCTACGGAAGCACAAAAAGTAAAACGTATCGGCAACTTGCGTCAGGGTGTGATCAAAGTATTGGAAGACGAAATGTTTTCTCCTGATATCGCAAAAAAATTCCGCGTGGCGGATATGATCACCGGATATGGTGTGGCAGAATCTGTTCGTCACTTCTACAATCTCTGGGGTGGAAATCTCAAAGACAAAAAAGTAATTGTACAGGGCTGGGGAAATGTGGCCGCTGCTGCCGCCTATTACTGCGTTCAGAACGGCGCAAAAGTGGTCGGTATCATCGATCGCACAGGTGGATTGATTGATAAAAACGGACTCGAATTTTCTGATATTAAAAAACTTTTCCTCGAAAGAAAAGGAATGCAGCTACATGCAGAGTCGTTGCTTTCATTCGAAGAAGTGAATGCCAAAATTTGGGATGTTGAGGCGGATATTTTCTTGCCGTGCGCTTCTTCCCGACTTGTAACCGACGATCAAATCAAACGCATGATCAATGCGG
>JANOVT010000266.1:0-3093 GCA_031417525.1 Flavobacteriales bacterium
TTTCTCGAAAGAAGTATTGTGATGCCCAATATTTTTACGCCGAATGGCGATGCAAAAAACAATAGGTTCAAACCAGTTTTTCCATCCGAATCACAAGAAATCAATGAATGGAATTTGAAGATTTTCAATCGTTGGGGACAATTGATTTTTGCGAGTACGAATGTTTCTAACGCTTGGGACGGATCAGAAAATGGAGCCCAATCTCCTGAAGGCGTCTACTATTTCACGCTTAATTATAAATTGGAATGCACGGAGTCCGAACAAACTTTTCAAGGTAGTGTGGAGCTTTTGAGATAACTATTGAAAAGCTTTGGGCTCCACAAACAGTGCCTTCAGCTCAGTAGCTTCATCGGGCTTCATTTTTCCGGCCAGAATTAATTTAAGTTGACGTCTTCTCAAAGCTCCTTCCCATCTGCGTTTTTCTTCTTCGGTTTCCGGTACCAACTCAGGAACATTGATAGGAGAGCCCAACTGATCCACTGCTACGAATGTGTAATTCGCTTCATTGCATCTGGTGCGCACACCTGTAGTAGCGTGCTCCACAAACACTTCCATGTACACTTCCATCGATGATGAAAACGATCGTGAAACTTTAGCTTCAATTGTTACAATATCGCCCAATTTGATCGGATGTTGAAAGGAAACATTATTGACTGCCGCGGTCACCACAATCCTTCTACATTCTCTGTGCGCAGAAATTGCCGAAGCAATGTCCATCCAGTTGAGCAATTGTCCGCCCATCAGATTGCCCAGCGTATTCGTGCTTTCAGGTAAAACCAGATGAGTTGCTATCGCCAATGTGTCTTTCGCAAATACTCTTTGTGCTGCCATCTATTCGTTTTTTTTTGCGGTGCAAATGTACCGAGACTTTATAGTTCAACCCTTAATTTGAGACACATGCTTCTTGAAGGAATGAACCAAATTCACATCGACCCTTCTTGGTTCCATGTTTCTGGTTTCAGGTTGTTCAGCGCATTTATGACAAACGAAGTTTATCCTTTAGCGAATAAATATCGATGGCGCAACCTGAAACTTGAATCCAGAAACTTTAAACTCTGAACTAATTTCGCCTCATGGAAACCACTCTCGTCATTAAATCCCTTCACATCATTTTTGTTGTAACCTGGTTTGCCGGATTGTTCTACATGTTTCGACTATTCGTTTATCATGCAGAAGCGGCAAGGAAAGAAGAACCTGCAAGGTCGATTCTCATCACACAATATTCACTGATGGAAAAAAGACTGTGGTACGCCATCACCTGGCCGTCTTGCATTCTGACATTGATCTTCGGCACCTGGCTGCTGGTTTTAAATCCGATTTTTTTGACTCTACCGTGGATGCACATCAAGTTATTTTTTGTGGTACTGCTTGTTGTATATCAATTCTACGGTCAGCGTGTTTTGAAAGGCATCCAACAGGAACCTATGAAATACACTTCGATGCGTATGCGACTGATGAATGAAATCCCAACGATTATATTAATCGCTGTGGTGTTTCTCGTGGTGATGAAAAGTGAAATCTCCTGGATATGGGGAACAGTCGGAATTCTCGGAATTGCAATCGTATTGACGCTTGCGATTCAGCGCTACAAAAAAATGCGGGAGTCAAGAAATAAATAATCACAGAGTCGCACAGAGTTTTGCACAGAGTTTCACAGAGGGTTCTATTCTGCAAGTTCTGATATTCCTTCTGTGAATTCTGCGTGAAATAAACGCTTATGCGTTCAACATCACCGGCATCACCAGCATGAGAATATCTTCAGCAGCATTGTCAGACTCGACTTGAGTGATGATACCCGCACGATTTGGCGCGCTCATTTCAATGTTGACGTTTTCAGAATCCAGATTCGTCAACATTTCTGAAAGGAAGCGAGAGTTGAAACCAATCTCCATGTCGTCGCCGGCATAGGTGCAAGTCAAACGCTCTTGTGCTTCATTCGCGAAATCAAGATCTTCTGCAGAAATATTCAATTCGCTGCCACCCATTTTCAGACGAACCTGGTGAGTAGTTTTATTCGCGAAAATCGAAACACGTTTGATCGAACTCTGAAGGTCCATTCTGTCAATCGTGAGTTTGAATGGATTTTCTTTCGGAATGACAGCCTCATAGTTAGGATATTTTCCCTCAATGAGACGACACATCAAAACGATATTGTCAAATGAGAACAACGAATTGTTTTCGTTGTATTCAATTTTTACTTCTGTTTTTAATGAACCCACAATACCTTTTAGCAAGTTAAGTGGTTTTCTTGGAACGATAAAAGAAGCAGCACTGCCGCCACTCACATCTGTGCGGGTGTAACGAACGAGTTTGTGTGCATCTGTAGCAACAAAACGCACTTGTTTTTCGTGGATTTCAAAAAGAACACCACTCATCACCGGGCGCATATCGTCATTTCCGGCAGCGAACAAGGTTTTGTTGATCGCTTTACCCAATGACTCGCTGTCCATATTGAAAGACTTTGCGCCTTCGAGTGCCGGTGTTTTTGGGAATTCCTCACCGTTTTGACCAGTGAGTTTGTATTTACCGTAATCGCTGGAAATTTCAATTCCCAACGTTTTTTTATCGATTGTAAACGTCAAAGGCTGCTCCGGCAAGCTTTTCAGAATATCTAACAGGATTTTCGCCGGGATAGCAATCAGGCCTTCCTCTTTCGCCTCAATCGCCATGCGGGTTGTCATGGATGTTTCCAGATCGCTGGCAGAAAGCACAAGTTCCTTGTTTTTGATTTCAAAAAGGAAATTGTCGAGGATCGGCAAGGTGTTGCTGCTGTTGAGCACACCACTGAGCTGTTGTAGTTGCTTAAGTAAAGCTGTGCTGGTAACGATGAATTTCATGTAATTTTTTTCTATTGAGGCGGGCAAATATAGTCGGCAGGAGACGGAATGGAAATTTTAAGCAGGTGCGCTTTATTAACAGGCGGCAATGGGTTTCAGGTTTCAAGTTCATGGTTTCAAGTTTCTGGTTCCAAGTTTCAGGTTGCGCATTCGGAATTTGTCCATGCCTAAATAACCTTGACCGTTCTTTTCAACCTTAAACTTGGATTTCTGGAGATAGATTCCGAGCCTGAGGGTTTTTGTTGCCAAGAAGAAA
>JANOVT010000267.1:0-9072 GCA_031417525.1 Flavobacteriales bacterium
TGCAACGAGGAGGGCGGCGCCAGCGGTGAGAACGATGCGCATCTGCTGAGATTGCTCGGTGACGTCACCCGGCGTCAAAGCGACACGTGGTTCCCTACCTCGGTGTCCCGCATCCGAATATGCGCTCAGCGCAGGTGGACGAGGAGGCCTTCAGCACAGGGTTCTCCACAAACACACTGTAAGAGTTGTTCGTTTTGGTTAAGGAGAAACCGTCAAAATTCCGTTGAAATATTTTTGCTCACGTGTGATATCATTTGTAATAATCACCTTCCAGCTATAGTTGCTTCCTACCGGAGCCAACTTTCCATCCGCTAGTTTGCCATCCCAGCCTTTCAATCTGTTGGATGATTGGAAAATTTCTTTGGCTTCGGAATCATACATGGTCAGCACAAAATTCACTTTTGTCTGCTTCAGGCCTGATGGCATAAATGTGTCTTTTCCGATTCTCAATGTATTGTTAGCGTTGAGTGCAAAGTCCGTATTGATTGAGATGTTCTTTGCAGCACCATCACGACAACCATAATCATTTTTAGCAGATAACGCAACCAGCTTTTTACCGGTTTTATCAAGCGCAATGACAGGATCAGTTAATGGAGAAGTAGTACCATCACTGAAAGTCCATTCATAGTCGACCGCATTGCCTGTATTGTTAATGATCTTCACTGCCGGAGCATCTGGTTCGATATTGATAAATTCCCAAACGAAATCGGCATCTGGTGAAGGGTGAATAGTGATCATGTCACTCATCACGGTCGTATTGATTTGTCCATTGTCGCCTGTAACAGAAAGCGAGATGTCGTAGTTTCCGGCTTTAGCGAATTTGTGTTTTGGATTCACAGCCTGGCTAAAATGGCCATCTCCAAAGTTCCAAAGGTAACTTCCTTCTTTCGGACCATTAGTGACGTCAAATTCCACTTCAATGCCTTCGCATGCCTGACGAATATTACTGGAGAAACCAATGACATTGTCCGCCTTAACTGCGGGCATATTGTTAGTTGAGGTAGGTGAAGTGACTGTTGATGTTGAAGATTCAGTTGCCTGATTATCAGTAGTCAGATTAGTTTGAGCTAAATTGGATATTGAAGAGTTTTCGCCGGCACTTTCAGAAGTCATGGAAAGATTCGAGGCTTGATTCCGGACATTCAACAAATCAGATTGTTGGGTTGAAATTGAACTCTCATCATAAAAAGTATGATTCGCTATGGATGCATTCATATCTCCGGTAGCAGGGATCATAGAAACCAACTTTTCGAAGTGTGTGCTGCACAGAGCATGATGGGCAACCGCAGGCGTATGTCTGTGATTGTACAATCCAACTGAACCAGCGGCAGTTACTACAACGGTAGCAACCAATGCAACAATCCATGGAGAGTTTCCAACTTGTGCGGCGCTCATACTTTTTTGGAGAAGAAACCAGCTACTTTGCTCGTACGGCATTTCGTGCTCTGCAACTTTCTCTTTCAAGTGCCTCTCAAAAGGTGTTAGAATTTTGCTCATTCAGATTTTTAAGATTCTTAATTAGTAGTTTCTTCATGTTTTTCCTGGCTTTTGCGTAGTTACTTTTTGAAGTGCCTACGCTTATACCAAGCGCTTCAGCAATGTCCTGATGCGTATAATCTTCGTAAACGTATAGGTTAAAAACAGTTCTATAAGCCGGCGATAATTGTTGCATAGCATCAATAATCTGCTCGGGTGTAATATCATAAATCTCGTCTTCTTCAGCGGATGTCTCTTCTTCCGTCTCTTCTTCCCAATCCTCAACACTTTGGTTTTCGCCTAAAAGAACGAAATCATGTTTGAGTTTACGGAATCGATCAATGGAAAGATTCACCATAATTCTTCTGACCCAACCTTCGAATGTTCCCACTCCGGTAAATCTTTCAAGGTTGTTAAAAACCTTCAGAAATCCTTCCTGTAGAATATCCATCGCCTGATCAGAATCCCTTGTATATCGCATGCAGACTGACTTCATCTTTCCGTAATACATCTTGTGAATTGCCTGCTGCGACCGCCTGTCTCCTTTAAGACATCCAGCTATCAATGCTTGTAATTGCTTTGTATCTGCCACAAGGGTTGACTTTTAGACGATGGAATAGGGGAATGGTTGCCAACACAAATATATTAACTTTCTGTCAAGGGAAAAAGTTCAGAGATCAGAGTCATTGCTGTCCGGTTAAAAATGTCATGAGTATAGTTTGCCAGAAATACCATAGCCTGATCCATTCGACGCAAAGAGCGCAAAGGAGCAAAGATTTAAGGAATTCTTTATTCAGGAGAATTTTATCGGTCAAATGTTGTCTCGTAGTTCGGGGATGTTCGCTTCGCTCACTTAGAGATCGCAGAGGCGACAGGTGAAATTATGATTGTGGTAGCACGTTTCTTCTATGTTTTACTCACTCTTAAGAATGATTCTCTATATCCGAAAATCTCCATTTGACTTGCAGCCTTTGCGATCTCCAGGTGAGCGAAGCGAGCATCTCCGATTCATAATTACAACTAAAACTCAAAACAAAGTCTTGGACAATGGATTTAATTAACCTTTGCTCCTTTGCGTTCTTTGCGTCGAATGGATCAGGATATGACATCAAGCCCATTCTCTGGCCTTACTTCTGAAAGGCCCATTGGCATTGACTGCCATAGAAAAAAGGAATTTTTTATCGGACAGAAATTGATCTGAGTTCAACCCAGATTTTGCAGTTAAGTTGAAAAAATAGGTATTTTGACAGTTACTAACGGGGCAATTGGATGATTTTTTTGGTAAGATTTGCATCAATGAAAATGGATATTGAATACACCGACAAAAGTGTCACACCTTGGGGTGGTATGATTCAAATGAAACGTTTGATAGATGAATGTGGTTTGAATGAAATTCTTGACGAATTAAAACTTCCTGAAAGCAAGAGCAATAATTGTATTGCAGCTCAAACAATAGTAGAGTCCTTTATGGTAAGCGTTTGGATTGGTTGCTTTAAATTCAGCCATACCGCAGTAGTGAAGTTGGATGAGAGTTTGAAGAAGATATTCAACTGGACTCGTGTTCCAAGTGGTACCACATTCGGAAGATTCTTTCAAAAATTCAATATGGAAGAAAATCAACGCGTCTTTGTCGGCCTTGGACAATGGTTTTTTTCCAAGCTTCAATTTGATAATTTCACCCTTGATGTTGACAGCAGTGTGATCACCCGTTATGGGTCACAGCAGGGATCGGAGGTTGGATTCAATCAAAAAAAGCGTGGCAGACCTTCACATCATCCTCTATTTGCTTTTGTGTCAGGAATAAAAATGGTAGCTAACTGTTGGCTTCGTCCGGGAGATACAAGTTCAAGTAACAACGTCATTAATTTTCTGGAGGAAACGTTTTCAATTTTGAAGGATAAAAAAATCGGATTGTTTAGAGCAGATAGTGGCTTCTTCAGTGATAGTATACTGAGTTTTATAGAAAGCAAAAACATACACTATGTAGTTGCGGCCCGGCTCCATAGCCTTTTGCAGAACAAAATCAGCACCCTCAAAACATGGAATTTTTTGGATAAAAATTTGAGCATCTCCGAATTTCAATACAAAGCCAAGCAGTGGCAAAATGCACGGCGAATAGTTGTTATAAGACAAAGTATGGTAGTCAACCCCAAGGCAACAGGCAAAAAACTCAAACTCTTCAACGATGATCCTTACTATCAGAACTTCCGATACCATGCTTTTGTTACAGACCAAGAATTACCAGCCGAACAAATCTGGTTACAATACAAACAGCGTGGTGACGCAGAAAACAGGATTAAAGAACTTAAGGAAGACTTTGGAGCTGAAGGGTTTTCAATGAACAGTTTCTATGCAACTGAAGCAGCGATGAGAATGGTTTGTTTTAGCTATAATTTGATGAGTCTTTATCGTCAACTGACTTACCAAAACCAACCCCAGCCGACACTTCCTACATTAAGGTTCAACTGCTTTGCAGTTGGATCATGGATTGTGAAAAATGGGAAAAAGAACATTCTCAAAATGTCAGTTCCTCAAAAAAGACGTCAATGGTATGATGGACTTATGGATAAAGTCAAGCCAAGTTCCTGGCCATTATCGCTGAGGATATGATGTTCAACTGCAAAATCTGAGTTCAATGTTCAGAGTTACCGAAGTGATTTCATTTCATTCGAACCAAACATACTCTAATGTGAATTGTTGCATAAAAACGGAATCAGCAGATTTTACAATATAGAGTGCCTTTGTATTTGAAAATGGATTTTGTTCACTGCAAGGACATTCACCAACTATGAACATTGAACTCTGAACACATTACTTTTGCACCTTCATGAACAAAAGAGTCGTTGTTGGTCTGTCTGGTGGTGTTGATTCAAGCGTTGCTGCGCATCTATTGATTGAACAAGGATACGAAGTGGTCGCTATTTTTATGCGCAACTGGCACGATGAGTCAGTAACGATCAATAATGAGTGTCCGTGGATTGATGACAGCAATGACGCCATGCTTGCAGCGGAAGCTTTGGGCATTCCATTTCATGTGCTTGATATGAGCGCTCAATACAAGGATCGTATTGTCGATTACATGTTTCGTGAATATGAATCGGGCAGGACGCCAAATCCGGACGTACTGTGCAATCGCGAAATAAAATTTGATCTGTTTTTGGAAGCAGCGTTAAATCTGAATGCGGATTTTGTTGCAACCGGACATTATTGCAGAAGCGAAAAAACGACAGAAACCGATGGTAACGAAATTTTCAGATTGCTTGCTGGTGTAGATACCAACAAGGATCAGAGCTACTTTTTGTGTCAGTTGAACCAACATCAATTAAGCAAAGCGTTGTTTCCAATTGGTCATCTCACAAAGCCTGAAGTTCGAAGGATTGCAGCAGAAATCAATCTTCCGAATGCAGACAAAAAAGATTCTCAGGGACTTTGTTTTATCGGAAAAGTAAAACTGCCTGTTTTTCTCCAGCAACAACTGAAAGTGCGTATTGGAAAAATAATAGAGGTTCCTGAAGATTCTAATTTGTATCCAACAAAATCTCTTGAAGGAACGGATGAATTTGCTCTGAAGAAATTCACAGCACCCTACGAGTTTAAGCCAGAGGATGGCAAAGTCATCGGGGAGCACAACGGCGCTCATTTTTACACCATCGGTCAACGCAAGGGACTTGGTGTAGGAGGAAAGGCCACACCATTATTTATAGTCGAGACCGATACACAACAAAATCTTGTCTATACGGGTCAAGGAGAGAACCATCCGGCACTTTTGCGCAAAGGCCTTTTTATACCCGAAAAAGATATTCACTGGATACGAACGGATAAATCTCTGAAATCAGGTGAACAAATAAAATATCAGGTGCGAATCAGATATCGTCAGCCACTTTGTGAATGCACTTTGTTTCGTCGCAATGATGGACTTTACCTGGTTTTTGAAGAATTCCAACGTGGCATTGCACGAGGACAATTTGCTGCCTGGTATGAAGGTGAGGAATTGATCGGCAGTGGAATCATTTCGTAAGATTTCAACTTTGTGCAACTATTTGATCCTGTGTTTGGTCAGTAGAACTGTGGCTCGTTTACATTAGCCATTCGAAACCAAGAGATTATTAAAACCAAACACCTTATTCAGGTATGAAATCAATCCTTTACTCTTTGCAGGTACTTGCCATGTTGCTTTTTTTCCAGCACACCAATGCGCAGGTACAACCGGGATCCGTTTGTTCTGATCCCATCTCTATCAATTGTGGCGACGTAATCAATGGCTCAACAGTCGGCGTGCCCAATGACAATGCGACTTCCGGCGCCGGTTCTTGTATCAACACTGTAGGCACCAGTGGACAAATGTGGTTTTCGTTTACGGATGTGACTTCACATCTTATTTCGGCATTCACATGCGGATCTGCTACAACGTTCGACACTAAAATTCATGTCTATGCGGGTTCATGCGGAGCACTGACATGTGTGAATGGAAATGATGATGGCTGCCAGAGTTTAGCGAGCACTTTGAATTTCACAACACAACCTGGAGTTAACTATTTGATTCGAGTTGGTGGATTCGCCAACATGGAAGGGGCTTTTGCATTCAGTCTTGTATGTGGTGATAATACTGGTGGTTGCACCAATCCGGCATCTTCGAATTATAACCCAAACGCCACTTATGATGATGGTTCATGTTTGTATGAAGGCTGCACTGATCCGAACGCATTGAATTATGATGCTACAGCTAATACAGATGATGGATCTTGCACCTATTGTTCAGGTGTGGGAAGCACTACAGCTCAGATGTATGTATGCACTTTTGCAAGTGGTTATCAGGTGAATATCGATATCCTGGACAGCAATGGAAATGTTGTATTTAATGCATCCAACCTTGGCGACAATCAAATTTTCTATTTTGATGTTTGTCTATTGGCTGGTGAGTGTTACACCGTGAATATGACGAATGCCGCAGGAGCACAAGGTTGGAACAACGGTTACTTCTGGATCAATACAAACAATACACAGGTCATCAACCAGTCACTTGATTGGAATCTAACAACCGAATCTACTTTCTTCTCGATCGATGGCACCTGCACCGCTGTTTCGGGCTGCACCGATCCGGAAGCATCTAACTTTAATCCTGCTGCAAACTCCGATGACGGAACTTGTGTTTATCCTGTTGTATGTGATTCAGGAACATTGGTTACCATTAACATGTTCACTGCTGCTTTTGCTTCAGAGTGCTCATTCGTTATTGTAGATGCTCAAAGCAATCTTATTTACTCTTCTTCATCATTTACAACTTCTGGAAATTTTTATGACTATGTCTGTCTGGAGGATGGTTGCTATACGATTATCATGACCGATTCATTCGGTGACGGTTGGAACGGCGGATATCTGAATATTTATGTTGGACAGACGGGCACACAGTACACCATTGTTTCAGGATCTTCCGGAGTTGGAATTCTTGCCATAAATGCTGAAGGATGTCAGCCAAATGTTTCTTCAGGTTGCACTAATCCTGGCGCAGACAATTATGATCCTACTGCGATCTATGATGATGGAAGTTGTCAATTCACAGGTTGTACGGACGCCACTGCAATCAATTATGATCCAAGTGCAACAGCAGATGATGGAAGTTGTGAATATTGTAACGGACCAGGCAGTGCCACCTCGCAATTGTATATCTGCACTTATGGAAATGGAGAGCAGGTTGAATTGCAAATTGCTGATGATCAGGGAAACATTATTTATTATGCGAGTAACCTGGGAAGCGGAAGTATTACATATGCTTCTATTTGTTTGCAGCCTGGCGTTTGTTATACCGCAACTATGATTAACAACACGGGACCATTCGGTTGGTACGGTGGTTATTTCTGGATTAATTCAGGCAATGTTCAAATTGTGAATACACAGCCTCTGCCAACCGATCAGACAGCAACAATTCAATTCAGTATTGACGGAACCTGCGGACCTGTTTGGGGATGCACCGATCCATCAGCAATGAACTACAATCCGGAAGCAACAGCAAATGATGGAACTTGTCAGTATGCTATATATGGTTGCACTGATCCTATCGCGATCAATTTCAATCAGGCGGCCAGCTTTGATGATGGCTCTTGCGTGTATGCTGAGGATTGCACTGAGAATATGGTGATCTTTCAATTCAACCCGGGCACATTTGTCAATGAAGGCAGTTTTGATATTACAGATGCGAATGGCGTGATGGTTTATTCCAGCTCGAACGGCGCGACAACTGGTTATGTTTGTATGCCGGATGGCTGTTACACACTTAATATGTATGACACATTCGGTGATGGATGGGATGGCGGCGGATTTTTGGATGTCTATGTGAATGGTATCTACTACGGTCAGTTCACGCTTGAGAATGGCTTGTCATACGGTTCTGTTGGTTTCGGATTAAATGCGGAAGGATGTACACCGGTGATAGCAGGTTGCACAGATCCGGCAGCTTCCAACTACAATCCGTTTGCAACTGAAGATGATGGATCATGTGTATATCCTGAAGAATGTGACGGAAATCTGGTAACTATCTCCATCATTACACAAACATGGGGATCAGAGGTTTCATGGAATCTGATTGCTGCGGACGGAAGTGTTGCTGCATCAGGTGGTGGATACTCCAGCTGGAACTTCTACACACAAACAGTGTGTCTTGCTGACGGATGTTACCAATTGCAGATGAATGACTCATGGGGTGATGGCTGGAATGGCGGTTACTACATGATTTCAGCACCGAATGCTTACTATGAAGGTTCGTTGTTTTATGGAGCATCAACAACTGATCTGATTGGAGTAAATACGACTTGCGGTGAAGTTGCTGGTTGTACTGATCCGGAAGCTGTGAATTATAATGCAGCGGCTACTTTTGATGATGGATCTTGCTTCTACAATAATTCTGATCCAGGCTTCAATTTCAATGTGAACAACAATGGCCTCGAACTCGAATTCAATATTTATCCGAATCCAACTACCGGCGAAATCATTGTTGATCTCAATAACCTTGACTTTGCATCTGACATCAATGTGAATGTGCGCAGTCTGGATGGCAAAATGGTTTCATCTCAATTCGTTGCCAACACAGAGAACTTCCGCAGATTCAACATGGATCTTTCACAACTTTCTGCAGGATATTATTTCGTGCAGGTATTGAATGGTGAAAACATGCTGACTATGCCACTGATCAAACAGTAAGCAAGTAAAATATTTTAGACTTAAAAGAGCCGCGATATGCGGCTCTTTTTTATTTTGCAGAATATCGTCTTTGAAATTGTCGACTTGAAACCACCACATGTGCGCAAAAACGTTATGCGATTTATTTATTGAAGGTTAGTATACTTTCGAACTTCAGACCAATGCAATTGCAATCAGCCTTTTTTCTTTGGACATAAACAACCATACAGGATTGAAAATACAAATACTCAATCGAAGAAATCAGATTCGCCAAACTCTGAACACAGAACACTGAACTCTAATCTATCCAACTCTCTCTCTCACCTTATATACATTCCTCGTCGCAGAATTCCGTGAGATCAGTTCTCCCAAAAATCCTGCAAGGAACAATTGTGTGCCAAGTATCATGGCAGTGAGAGCGAT
>JANOVT010000268.1:0-4247 GCA_031417525.1 Flavobacteriales bacterium
CTTCTCGAAAAAATCAAATACTTGATTGAACAAAAGGGTGTGCAGTCTTCGGATATCCTCGCTATCACTTTTACCAAAAACGCCGCGAACGAAATGATTGATCGGTTGATTATTGGCGAAAGTGACGATGGCCGATATCAGGAGATCATGCAGGCGAAAAACATTAAGCCTGAAGAAAAAGAGGCAATTAGAAGAGAGAATGTTAGAAGTATTCGGTGGATTGATGGACTTACTATCCGGACTTTCCATAGTTTCTGTTATAGCGTGCTAAGAAAGGATGTGGCGAATGAATATGACAACCAGTTCAGGATAATTTCAGATATCAAATTTGAAGCAAATGAGGCATCAGATGATAATGCTGCAATTGAAACCGTGCTCGGTGTGTATGAGAAATTGCTCATCGAGTTTTGCTCAGATCCTGCGTTTCTTATCAAAGTAAAACGCTACGTCCTTGACTATTTCGTTGACAAAATCCAAAACTGGAAAGAAGCTCCGGAAGTAAAATTCAAGGACAGCAAGTTCTATACAACATTGAATGGAACCATGGTGCGTTCCAAATCGGAGCAATACATTGCAGACTGGTTATTCCGGCATCACATCAAGTTTGAATACGAGCCTAAAATTGAAGTCAAGAATTTCACATTCAAACCGGATTTTTATCTTCCTGCCGCCAATCTGTATATTGAGCATATTTCGGATAAAAGTTATCCTATGAAGGATAAGATTGAACAATTCGAAAAGGCGGGTTTTTCTTTTGTAAGAACATTCGAATCTATGGCAAACAACACGGCGTTGTTCAACCATAGTCTGGATCATATTATTAAGGATAGACTTCCTAATCAAGAGTATGGACATTCTGCTCTGGTCTATTTAGAGGAGTTTAATCGCTATCATGAACAGGTCAAAAAATTTCTGCTACAGATCATACGCGTGATGGATATGATGAAAGGTGATTATATTCCTCCTGACGAAGTTGCTGAACGGGCTGCTGCTGACAAACACGACCGGATTACCGGCTTTTATGAGATTGCCATTCCTTTGATCAAAGCCTACAAGGACTATTGTACCAAGCGATCCTATCTTGATTTTAATGATCTGATTTCAACAACCAAGGATTTGTTCGAAAATCAGCCGGACATTCGGCATAAGTATCAAAAGCGATACAAATACATCCTCGTGGATGAATTTCAGGATGTGAATCGCTTACAAGTTGATTTGTTGCGGATGCTGCTTACAGATGATACACAACTGTTTTGCGTTGGTGATGACTGGCAAAGCATTTACGGATTCAGAGGTTCGGATGTTGGTTATATCGTCGAATTTGAAAAGCACTTCCCGGGTGCTGAAGTGATCAAACTGGATAAAAACTATCGCAGCACACAAAACATTGTAGGGGCAAGTAATGAAGTCATCAAGCAGAATAAATTCAAGATTGAAAAGGAAGTTGTTGCATCCCGGTTTTCAGATCACAAAATCGTTGTATTTGCAGGAAAAAGTGAACAAGAGAATGTACAATTCTGTGAAGAGATGGTGCGTCAACTGAGCGACGAGGGGGTGAGTGGTGAAGAAATACTTTTCCTATATCGCCGTAGCGCCATGTTTACAAGCTATCACTATCGACTCAAAGATGCAAATCTGGTTGCGCAACGCAGGACCATTCATGCTGCAAAGGGATTGGAAGCCAAAGTAGTTTTCATCATAGGACTTACCGAAGGAAATGGCGGATTTCCGGATATCTGGTTGGAGGATCGCGTATTTCAAATGGTTCGACAGGGAAACTATGATATGCTAATGGAAGAAGAACGGCGCTTGTTTTATGTGGCTATCACCAGAGCAAAGGACAAGTTGTTTTTAATCACTGAAAAGGGCAGAGAGTCGAGTTTTATCAATGAGATTCCAACCCAATATTTAGAACGAGTTCAATCGGTGCCTGCCCGAGAAGAAATGATGTATTGTCCGACGTGTCGAACGGTGCTGGAACGAAAGTCAAAGTTTTGTCCGGAATGTGGTGCCTTGTTGTGATTGATGTCTATTATTGTCGGAATAATTAAACGCTTTACCATGTCACAATCTGAAATCCGGAAGGATGCCGCTACTTCAACTGAGCCGTCTGAGTTTATTGTTCCTAAATATACATTCGATGTTTTTCCTATTTCATGGCAGAAACCTCAACAATTGGTTCGTGAGAATAAACAAGCAATTGATGAGGAAGAGATTGAAAAGTCAGAAGTCGAATTTATTCTTTATCAGATCTATGGCTTTCATCCAGTGTATGGAAGTGATGTGCTTCTATACATTGGCCGCACCAAACGAGAAGATTATAGGAAGAAGGAGCATCAATCAGTAAAATTTGAACGAGGATTGAATTTAAGTTTTCGAAAGGGGACTTTAAGTTTCATGAACGATTTTAGCTTAGACCACAAACAAGCAATTCTCTCTAAATGTGAATCGCTTTTGATTGCATCTATGAAACCGGCATACAATAGCGCAGGTTTGATGAATTCGATTTTTATAAATCAAGGCGCTCCATTCATGCTTCAAAACTGCGATCATCGGGGTGTACTTCCTCTGGAATGTTCAAGTATCTGGTGGAACAATCCATTTCGCGACTCAACCGCATCTACTAAATCTTAATCGATCAAATGGACGAACAAAAAAATGAGAAAATTCGAACTTTCGCGGATATGGCGAACTTTGATTATGATCCATCAAAGTATCAATACCAACAAAGGTTGACACAACGTCTTGACGAAGTTCACAATCTGGATTTTGATCAATCTATGATCAATGAAATTGTTTTATGGAAAGTCAATAGATATGCGCATTTGGATGATGAGCTATTGAGTGAATTGAACGATTCAAGATTGAAGGGAGAAGAAGTCGATGTTAGTTACACAAGAGAATTACTTTTTAAACTTCTGAAGGTTGATGGTATTCGACTGGCAATGGCATCCTCCATTTTACGATTTCGTAATCCGCGTCTTTATCAAATTTTTGATCAACGTGCCTATCGCTTTGCATTTGGTGAGGAGGCAAAACAACCTACGTACACAAAAAGTGAAAAATACTTTATTAGTCAAGTTGATTTATATATGGATTATTTGGAAAGGCTTCGGGCTATTTCCGAACAGTTTGAAATAGTTTTTGAGACGATAGATCGGTTGTTTTATTTGAGGGATATTGAAATGAATCAAAATTTCCCAATAAAGTACTAATGTTGTAAAGGAAAACCCAAACCTCACCACCATGCCCACCATCGAAACCTTTTTCCACACCGGCCTCCGCGGCATTTTTTACTTCTTCAAAAAAGCCTGTTCCACCATTTTTCTTCTCTGCTTCGGATTCTTGCTATGCCTCCTCTTTCAATTAGGAGATAAAAAGGATGTACTTACAAAAGAAGAAATTCGAGAATTCAAAGTTGTCTTCGTTATATTAGTTTTCGGCTCTGCCATGCTCTGGCTCATCTTCCGCGCTCTCCACAAATCCTGGGCCCGCCGCCACATGAAACAATCCAAAATAGATTTTCTGGAGCAACTGAATAGGGAAGGGGTTATTTCCATTGAGACGCTGAACCAGGCGAAGGCCAAGCTTGCGTGAGCAGCTGCGCTGCTTATTCGACGCGGAGTGCGCGAGAGGGGCAAAGTTTCGCAGAGATTTTTTTGACCCTAGACGATACAAAAAATCGAATTGAATGTGCACGCAATGGAATAATCGTTCGCACAATCGAATGAGCGCATCGCTATTCGCATGGAGAATTGTTCTATTTTTCACCCATAATTCCTTGACTAACTAAATCTAAGTGTCTATGAAACCATTATTCCCCTTGATCATTTTTACTATGATCGTTCTTGTTGCTTGTACCAACAAATCCAACCAAACGTCAACCGGCAGTGTCGAAGTCACCTTCACCGACCACCACCACAAAAGCTGCGCAAACGTCGACAAATATTTAGCGTCGGGTGAGGAGATTATTTCTGATTTTGATACGATGTGTTCGGTGATGGATTTAAAGATTCCGCATGTGGTCATGAAGGACGAAAAGGTGAGTACGTTGATCAACGAACAGATCATGCGACAGTTTTGCAAATCGGAAGGAAGTGAGATTCCGTGTGTTGGAGTGGAAGATGTGGTGCGTGATTTTGAACAGGAATCACAAGACCAGGGTTTTGAATTGAGTGTGTCGAGCGAGGTGATCACCAATGCGAATGGATATCTGGCTCTGGGTTACGAATTTTCGGCTTATGGTT
>JANOVT010000269.1:0-5104 GCA_031417525.1 Flavobacteriales bacterium
GAAGTCATCTTTCTGTGAGTTTCGACAACCTTGAAGTAACAAGATGGAAGCCTGTTGTGCGGGTTGCATATGTTCAGAAGCTCTTAGTCGAAGCGCAGCGAAGACGTAGAGATTCGAATCCCGCAGCGCAGCGATGCGGGAATTACTATCCTTATGGATTAACATGGAAAAACCCTGACACAGCAGACGACGAACAAGGCATTCACGATTGCACCTATCAGGACAAAGAATTTCAGTTTGCGGAATTTAGCGACGGTCATGGCTTGGCACTCCATGATTTCCATGCAAGAATGTATGATGGAGCGACAGGTCGATGGTTAGTTCCTGATCCTGCTGGGCAGTTCGCCAATCCGTATTTGGCGATGGGGAATAATCCAGTGAGTAGCGTGGATCCGGATGGAAGGTTTGTTGAAATAATCGCAGGCGCAGTAATTGGAGCAGTTGCAAATGTTGTGATTGCAGGTGTTCAGGGTAATCTTACAGGAGACAATTGGTATAAATATGCTGCTGTCGGGGCACTGGCTGGTGGGCTAGGAGTTGCAACTGGCGGTGGTGCTATGTCATTGATGGGCGGTGGTAGTTTTGGTGCTGGATTTATCGGATCTTCGGCAGCAGCAAGTGCTTCTGGTTTTGGCGCTGGTGCTGTTTCAGGAGCGGCCGGTGGTCTTGCTTCTGGTTTTGCGAATGGTGCCGGAAGCGGTTGGATACAAAATAATACTTTCAGTCAATCGATGGAAATGGGATTTGAACAAAGTGTGATTGGTGGCATGATAGGGTTTGGAATGGGAGGAATTGCTTCGGGTATTGGAGCTTCTAAGCATGGCAAAGATTTTTGGTCGGGGAAGGACAAGGCTTCATCTACCATCTATTCAGGCCAAGATGGCAATTCAGTGGAAGCTTCAATTTCATCTAGTGATCCTACTCAAATCGTAGATAGAGCAGAGTTAGCTGGTACTATTGGAGAACATGCTCCGAATACTTGCGGCGCACCAGTTCTGGATGTTGTACCTAGTGATGCAATTTTAAGTAATGGAAAAAAAGCAGCTTCGACAAAAATGAATGATTGGACTTCCATTGAGACTTATAAGAGTAAGTATAATTGTAGGATACGATACAAGTATTATTGGGCTCCTAGAGATACTCAGTGGTATAAAAATGGTTTTACTTATAATGACTCTTTTTGGGCGGTTCCACAATATTATGATCCAATATGGAATCATACTGGCGCACCCACATGGATATTTGACGATTATACTGGAATCAAAGTTCACCCATAAATTTGAAAGTTTTTATGCGCTCTTTGCCATTTTATGCTCTCTTCTTCAATATGTCTTTGCTAGTCTTATGTTCGCAAGCTCAAGTGGGAGATACCATTTGGTATGAGCCCAAATTCAATTACAGAGTGCATGACTATGATATAACTCGTGGTTGCAACATAATAACTGGTGATTCAACATTTACAGAAATTATTTATTATGACTCGACTAGAATATGGATAAAGGAAGAATATAAATTTAATCCTCTTATTGGAAATGAAAGTAAGGTCCGTCACGGTTATCTTTTTTCATTTGCTCCAGATGGCCGCATAGAATTTATTTCGGAATGGAGGAATGACGATATGATAAGTGCAGTCCATTATTTTGAAAATGGAAATATTAGCTCCATTTTACAGCGGTTTGAAGGAAGTGAATTGTACAACTCAAGATGGATAAGTTATTTTGAGAATGGAAACACCGAGTCAATTGAACTTCAGCTGGATGGTTTACCAATATGGCAGGAATGGTATTGTGAAAATGGGCAATTGATTTCTGCATTCAAAATCCAAGAGCACTACGATCAACGGAATTGGTTACCTGATACGAATTATGTTGAATATCATTGTAATGGCAAATTACATCGGCATTATCAATATTCTTATTATAATCTTCATCTGGCGTTCGGGAAATGCGAAGAGTGGTATGAAACTGGAGTTATTTCCAGAAGATATGAATATGATGCATTTTGGGATAGCAATTACAAACAATATAGCAGATCAAAAATCGGAATTTGGAAGTATTACGATGAGAATGGCAGACTTTGGAAGATTCAGAAATTTAAACGAAATCAATTGCAGAAAGCAAACATACGCTTTAAGTGTGCTAAGTGTGAAGAGTTTTTCAAAGAACCAAATGAAAGCGGCTAAATGAGCCAGAAACAATGATCAAGTTTATAGATCTATTTGTCAGATAACTTCTGATACTAGCTTCAAAATGCTGAATTCTTCCAAATGTTCCGGTGCTGAATATGATGAAAAAAATATAGTATATAATTTCAAACCTCAAGTTTCTAAACCTGACAGCAGTAACCAGTTTATAAAATAATGCTACTCAAAAGTCGGAACGCCAACGTTCTTTCTTTGAATCCTTCGAAGACTTTGATTTATCGGAACCTCATCGCGCAGGCATGGCTCACCGAAGAGGCGAGGTATGAATCGGGCTTTCGGCGGCTCCGTTTGAGCCGGAATCAGGTGACGAACTTTCTGTAATATCCACAACCGCTATTTCATCTCGCAAATGCAATAGGAAACGCCTATGCAATGGGGTTTGCTGATTTTTAGTGTCCAAAAAAATCAGTGACAAAAAAATTGGACACCATTTTAGTGTCCAAAAAAAATGCCTATGAAAATCTTGGACACCAAATTTGGTGTCCAAGAAATATGCTCATGAAAAAGTTGGACACTAAAATTGGTTTTCAAAAAATACAGTTACAAAAAATCCGTACACCTGAGGCTTCGCAAAATTTGCCCCCATCCCGCGGGCATGGCTCACCGAAGAGGCCAGGTTTGATGGCGCGGGCTTGACAAGCATAAACCCATCTCTATATGCTTTACTTGGCTTAGCCTCCTGCTGTCCGGGAGGCTACCAGAAATAGATTAGATACAGCAGAGTGAAGGATTATAAAGCCTGAGTCATTAAGTAAAGCTTTTGTCTATGCAAAAAAATCACTCAACAACCAATTGATACTTGTCCAATAACCTCAAAGCCCCCACCGAATCAAAACGCGCTTTTTTCATTCGATTCTGCTCAGGATCAATTGTGAAGTTGTAGGAATTCCGAAAATCGCATTGTTCCAGATTCGTTTCCATAAAAGTGGATCCTGATAAGTCGCATTCGCTGAATTTCGCTGATTGAAGATTGGCTTTGGAAAAATCGGCTTCCAATATTTTGCATTGAATAAAAACAGTCTTTTTCAGCGACATATTAAAGAACGTCGCATGACTTAGGTTGCAATTTTCAAACGAGAATTCAAGCCCGAATGGATTGCACATTTCGAAACGAAGCCCTAAGAGTTTACAATTCTTGAAACGAATCTTGCAGAAGGCAGTCTTCAAAATCGGTATCATGGTCAGATTGCAGTTTTCAAATTCACATTCGTTGAATTTGATTCCTGAAAAATCGATTGTTGTAAAATCGCCATCCTGAAAAGTACAGTTATCGTATTCTCCTTTCAGCAAAACATTCTCTGCTAAATCAGCTTTTGAAAAAGTTTTTCCTTCTATAAAATTTGCAGACATATTATTTATCGGATTAACGTGTTAAAATGCATAAGCTTGAAACCACCACATAGTGGCACGCAAGGGCACCAAGGAATTTCACACAAAGATCACAAAAGGTTTTTTATACAGAACTCAAAGCATTCATTGCAACATTTGTTCAAGGATAACTCTGCAACTGCTGTCATGGCAAACATCCCGGTTGAATTTTAAATGAAAACGAAGATGCGCAATGAGAAAAAGGGTTGACCGGGTGATTAAAAGGTGGGATATAATTTTGTGTTCTTTGTGTGAAATTCCTTGGTGTCCTTTGTGGTTTCAAGGCCACGGGACTTAAAACGTTCATGCGAATTTTTTAATTTAGCGTGTCAACATCGCCAAGTTCAGTTCATTGGGATTGACCACCGGAAACAGGTTTTTAAAAATCCCGACTCTTTAACTTACCCCACCACGCATGTACAATTCAATAATACCCATGACAAGTTTCAACATAAACAAGATGCATAACGATGCGGTAATGATGAACCTCACTCTCTTTTCTGTATGAGCAAAAGCATCCCAGCGAACGATCATATCTACAAGAATGGAAGCAAGCGCAAGGAATTCCAGAAACGTGATCAGTTTCCAATGTCCGATGACTTCCTTATGGAATCCTTGCATGAAAGTGGACGATTTCGATGCCCAATAAAGGATGTTGTAAATCACAAGTACAGCAATCGTAGCAGTGATGAGATGAGAATTATTTTTTTTCAATGAAATTTAATTTATTAATACATGCCCGGCAATCGTACACCTGATGTGGGTTGTGTCATTGGTTGAACCTTAAAAATCATGGCTTCGAATTCTCTTAAAAGTTCATCACCAAAATCAAGGTGTGTGACCATTCTGAGTTTATCGGGGCCAAAGGTGAAACATTTGATTCCATTCGCCGCAAGTGCCTGAAGAGCTTCTCCGGAAGTAATTCCATCCTTCATTTTCGCAATGACGATGTTGGTATCCACCGGCATCACTTCACTCACCCAACTGCATTCGTTCAACAACTCCCCTATTTTTTTTGCCCGCAGATGATCGTCCTTCAATCGTTCAATGTTGTTTTGAAGTGCATAAAGTCCTGCTGCTGCGATAAATCCCGCCTGACGCATTCCTCCACCGAAGTTTTTTCGGCGACGGTGAGAGCGATAAATAAAATCTTTCGAGCCTACGAGTACACTTCCAACAGGAGCTCCCAGACCTTTGCTGAGACAAATAGAAATCGAATCGAAGAGTGAACCGAATTCTTTGGACGAAACACCGGATGCAATCAACGCATTAAAAATGCGCGCACCATCACAGTGAAACTTCAATCCGCGCTCTTTGCAGAGAGCACTGATGCGTCGCAATTCATCGATATCATAAATGGATCCACCACCTTTGTTGCAGGTATTTTCAACACAAACTAAGGTAGTACGAGGAAAATGGGCATCGTCTGCATTGATGTTGGCCAGCACCTGATCTGCCGTAATTCTGCCTCGATCACCTGCGATCAATCGCACACTGGCGCCTGAGTTTTGAGCAATGCCACCACCTTCGTAT
>JANOVT010000270.1:0-3161 GCA_031417525.1 Flavobacteriales bacterium
TCAAAATTGAATTAAGCTTTTTTCTTAGGAGCAGCTTTTTTAGCAGCAGCTTTCTTCTTAGGAGCAGCAGCTTTTTTCTTCGTAGCAGCTTTCTTTTTAGTAGCAGCTTTCTTTTTAGGAGCAGCAGCTTTCTTTTTAGTAGCAGCTTTTTTCTTTGGGGCAGCTTTTTTAGCAGCCTTTTTCACGCCTTTTGGAGCGGCGTGCGATTTTGACTTTGTCTTCATATTAGTAACGGTTGATTTGTGATTTACAATTTGAAATGTGAGCTTTACAGTAGCCCGGTACTCTTCTATCTTTCCTTTTATGACAGTGGCGCTTTGATCCTGTACATATACAGACACGATATTTTTAACTGTTTTGGATGCTTCTGAAACGGCATTGGCTGCAGCATCTTCCCAACTCCTGGTGGAAGCGCTCATTATTTCAATGACTTTTAGTACACCCATTTTTTCATTCGCCTCTTACGAGGATTTTTTCTTTTTGTTCGACTTCTAAAAAAACAGTCCGTGCATTTTCACTTTTCCGCTTTTTTGAAATTCGAGAGTTGGTGTTGGAATTTTTATGAAGCTTAAAACTTTCGCTGTTGTCTTCATCCATTTTCTCTTCCAATGAACTCGTGTCAAATCTGCATCAAATGAAAAGTAGAATTCACGTTCGCGTTGAAAATTATTAACATCGTAAACGTTCATTTTTGCAGTCGTCATTTTTGTTGCGCCGTAACCAATTGCAACATTCAACCACCTCGGGAAAGTCGCGCCAGAAGCCAGAAAGCTGTGTATGTTGATTGATGACCAATATGTTTGTCCATTGTAGTCTTTCAAAACACGTTGTTGAAAATTATGACCTAACTGATCGGAATTCAACTTTGCAAAATCAGTTTGTGAGTATGAAAATTTGAAAATGATGCGTTGTTCTTTCCAAAATAATTGTTGTGCGATAAAAAAAAATGATCCGGCAGAATTGGCAATCATATCACCAGGTGAAAAACCCCATGCTGCACTTTTTGAATCCATCAACTCTACTCCTGTAAGGTAGATCAGGCCTGCGCTGCCGCCTATCCACGTGCTTTTTTTTTCATTCATTCCACTCCATCGCAACGACTCGTATGAAAATCTTCCAACTGTGTATGTCGAAAAAAGATGTCCAACTTTATCCATTTGTAACCATTCATCATTGTCATTGAAAAAATGAAATGATGTGCGCTCGTAATTTTTATACCAAAGTCTGTCAAGCAAAAAATATGAAGTGGATACTCCAGCTAATGATCCGCCAAACAAGATCCATTTTTTTTTATGTGATGTTGTATCCGATTCTGTAACCTGCGCACCTGTGGCCGCCGTATCAAAACACATCAACGTGATGCATGCAATCAACATCTTACTGAATTGCTTTTGTATTGATGAAACCATTGATGCAAATATTCGTATACACGATCCTTGATACAAACTGAAATGTACGAATAGTGTACGGAACTCTATCACAAAGTAACTCCGGAAGGGGTATTGCGTTTTATCGTTTGATGGCATTCGCTATCATTTTGAGCAATCTGGCTTTTGGTTTTCTGTACTTATTCATTTTACAAGGTGGCAGTGAACTTATTTGGGACAGAGTTGCAATCCTTGCTCTTGCCTTCCTTATTTTTCTCAGAGGTAGGATAGGAAATATCACAACTCCGAAATATTCAGTACTCGTCGGATTTTTATTTTATCTGAATACAAGTCATGTAATATGGACTGTATACTTCAATCATTTTGACGGTTACTACTATTTGTCGTTGCTTTTTACCACACTTTCTTGCGCCTATTCATTCAGAGATGAAAGATCTACTTTCTGGTATTTACTTTTTGTTTGTTTAGCCACCATTTCAGTTCTTTTTTTATCCGTCGACATAGATTCGCATCTCTTCAAGCTCTTTGTTTCGATGACACTACTTATTTCTGTTCTCCAATTTCTTGCCGCCAGAGTGAAATGTAGATTTATGGGTGACATGAAAATGAATCAGGAGCTTCTGCGATCACTCATTTCAAAATCTGAAGATGCTATTTTTCTTACCGGTATGAACGGCAACATTTTCGATTTTAACTCTAGAGCCACCGAATTATTTGGTTATGATCGTAGCGAATTGTTGGATCACGATTTCAAAATTCTCAGGAAGGAAGCTTTGTCAGGATTCGAAATTGAAAGTGGATTGAATGAACTGGAAACGAAAAGATTCTGGTCGACGGAAACAATTCTGGTCAAAAAAAATGCTGGCGACATACCTGTGCGTGTTTCTATCTCTTTATTAAAGAGTGGCATGAGAAAGTATCTCGTGTATCGCGTTATGGACATCACCTCTGTGAAAGAGAACGAGGCAAAAATTATTGAAGCCAGGGATAAAGCGGAAGAGGCGGTGCTTGCCAAAAGTCAGTTCCTGGCTGTGATGAGTCACGAAATCAGAACGCCGCTCAATGGCGTGATTGCTACTGCGAGCTTATTGCAACAAACCGATCTTGATGTCGAACAGGAAGAATATACAGGTACTATTAAAAAAAGTGGTCAAAGCCTGCTCATGCTGATCAACGACATACTCGAATTTTCCAAAATGGAGAATGGGAAGATGTTACTCGATATTCATCCATGCAATCTCGATGAAGCCGTATTTGATGTTATAGATCTTTTGCGTCCTCATGCAGAATCAAAGGGAATTGCTTTGCAAGCGACAGTGGATAGCAGTTTGCCGAAATTTTTAGCACTCGATGGACATCGTTTGAAACAGGTACTGTTTAATCTTATCGGCAATGCAATCAAATTTACGGAGCATGGTAAAGTAGAATTGAATTGCGAATGTTCCGAAATCATCCACGATCATGTGCGGGTACTTTTCAAGATCAAAGATTCCGGCATAGGTATACCGGAGGATAAAATGCATTTGTTGTTTCAGTCTTTCACGCAGGTGGATTCTTCGATCAGCCGAAAATATGGTGGCACAGGTTTGGGCCTTGCAATTTCCAGCCAACTTGTCGAATTAATGGGAGGAAAAATGGAGGTTGAAAGTATTGTCGGTACAGGTACGACTTTCTCCTTCTATATAAAGAGTAAAGTTGTTGCTCAAATGGATATCCCAAAAGAGTCCATTGTATCGCCTTCATTTTCGGATATTGATTTTTCACGTATTAAGG
>JANOVT010000271.1:0-7058 GCA_031417525.1 Flavobacteriales bacterium
CCCGCAGCGGAAACCAAACCCGAGAGCTGCGCTGCTTTCCGGTTCGAAAACCAGTGACGCATCGTTAAGTTGCAGTTTTCCCATCGAAGCACGTAAGTCTTCGTAGTCGTCCGTATCTACGGGATAAAGCCCGGCGAAAACCATTGGCTTCACCACTTCGAAACCGTGAATTCCTTCAGCACAAGGACGATCAACATGCGTGATGGTATCACCCACTTTTACTTCGCTCGCTGTTTTAATACCGCTGATGATATATCCGATATCACCTGCTCTTACTTCCTTTTTAGGAATGAGCGCCATGCCCATCACACCCACTTCATCCGCCTCATAGGTTGTTTCTGTCGCCATGAATTTTACTTTGTCACCTTTGCGGATGACGCCATTCATAATGCGGTAGTATGCAATGATTCCGCGAAAAGAATTGAAGACAGAGTCAAAAATCATCGCCTGCAGTGGGGCCTTTTCATCTCCACCCGGAGCCGGTATGCGATCGCAGATGGCCGCGAGGATTTCGTCCACCCCCAAACCGGTTTTTCCACTCGCATGTATAATTTCATCGCGTTCGCATCCCACCAGATCCACGATCTGATCTTTCACCAATTCGGGTTCTGCGTTGATCAGGTCGAGTTTATTGAGTACAGGAATAATTTTCAGGTCGTGCTCAAGTGCGAGGTAGAGGTTCGAAATGGTCTGTGCCTGAATTCCCTGAGTAGCGTCAACAATAAGGAGTGCGCCTTCACATGCCGCAATAGAGCGTGACACTTCGTAGGAGAAATCGACGTGGCCGGGAGTGTCAATCAGATTGAGAACGAAGTCTTCTCCGTTGTGTTTAAAGTTCATCTGAATCGCGTGCGACTTGATAGTGATGCCCTTTTCACGCTCCAGGTCCATGTCATCAAGAGTCTGCGCCACCAGATTACGATCGCTCACGGTGCCGGTCACCTGTAACAGACGATCTGCCAGGGTGCTTTTACCATGATCAATGTGGGCAATAATGCAAAAATTACGTATGTGTTTCTGACTCATTTTCTATTCCAAAAAACGGTGCGCGAAAGTACGTCTGCCTTTTCGTTTTTTGGTTAAAAAGTGCGTAGGTTCCAAAGAAGTAGGGTATTTTTACTGTATAGAAGTATCAGCCGTGCGGAAATGGCAAACTACATTTGCCGTCCTCGGGAAAATTCATCATGAAAAAACTTTTGTACACGTTTTCACTTGTGCTTGCGGCTTCTGTCGTTTCGGCTCAGGATCACATTACTTATTTCTGCGGTCAAACAGCAGCGCGCGAAAAACTTTTCCTCCAACATGATGGTGCCGAGGAACAAAGCCGTATCAACAACGAAGCGCTTGAAGCATATACAGCCGACTATATAGGCAGTCGGGGTGGTGATGTCATTGTATACACGATTCCGGTCGTGTTTCATATTATCCACCAGAGCGGTGCCGAGAACATCAGCGACGCACAGATCCATGATGCCGTTGCCATTCTGACTCGCGATTTCAGAAAACAAAACGCGGATACCGTGGACATTCAGGATGAGTTTGTCGGCATTGCTTCGGATTGTCATATCGAGTTCAAATTGGCAACTAAAGATCCACAAGGCAATTGCCACCCTGGCATCAACAGGATTGCCAGTGACCTCACCTATGACGGATACAACTCCGACATGAAGGCATTGAGCGTTTGGCCAAGAAACAAATACCTGAATATTTGGGTTTGTAATACAATCGGAGGCAATACCGCCGGCTTCACCAATTTGCCGGGTGACGTCGCTTCAAACTGGGCTGCAGATGAAGATGGCATTGTGGTTCGGTATGACTACACTGGCTCAATTGAAGAGAGTTCCGAAGGTCGTTCACGAACACTCACTCACGAAGTTGGACATTGGCTGAACCTCTACCACACCTGGGGACCAGGTAACAGTCCCGGCGACGTTGCGAACTGCGCTCAAACTGACCTTGTATCTGACACGCCAACCACTGCGGGCCATACTAATTGTAATCCGGAATCACTTTGCGGCAATTGGCTGGACAACGTTGAGAATTATCTTGAGTATTCTTTTTGCGGAAGAATGTTTACGTGGGGTCAACGTCAAAGAATGCGTGCCGCGCTCACTTCTGGCACAGCACAACGCAATCAGCTCTGGACAAATACGAACCTGCTTGCTACTGGCGTGCTAAATCCCCCGCTTTGCGAAGCAATCTTTTCAGCAACAAATCAAACGGCGTGTGTTGGTGAAACCATTCAATTCACAGATGCTTCATACAACGGTGTTGTTTCATGGGATTGGAATTTTGGCGATGGGGATACATTCGGCGGAAACGATCCATTGGTACACAAAAATCCTGCGCACATTTATAATACACCGGGAGTTTATAATGTGAGTCTTTCGGTAAGCAACGGCACTGCAATTGAAAGCGTAACGAACACGTCTTACTTAACAATTTTGGATAGCGGCATGATCAGCAGTCCGTTGATTGAAGGATTTGAAGGTGCGTATCCCGGCAATACCTGGATCGGCATCAACCCACAGGGAGATGAGTCGTGGGAAATCACACCAGCTGCTTCATACAGTGGAGATAAGAGTTTGAAGCTTCGCAACTTCAGTATTGATTCTGGTAATATTGATGATCTATACACCGCAACTTTTGACATGACCGATGCCGATACCATTTATCTAAGTTATAAATGGGCTTATGCAAATCGCACTACCACAACAGATGATAAACTTCGGATCATGGTTTCCGGCGATTGTGGTAACAGTTGGGTGGTTCGAAAACTGAGGAAAGGCACCACTAATCTTCCAACCGCAACTGCCACTAATTCACAGTTTACTCCGGCAACAGAAGCCGACTGGAGCGGTGAGACTTTAGTGCTTACCAACTCGGATTGGTACACCGATCGCTTCCGTGTAAGATTTGAATTCAGTTCGTTGGGAGGGAATAACTTCTATCTTGATGATATCAACATTTTTTCGGCCACTGCAACCGGAATCAAAACTGCGGAGCCTGTTTTCATTTACAATGTCTACCCGAATCCATCGTCCGGAGATATGACGATCGAGCTCGGCCAGATGAACAATGAAAATGTCACTATTGAATTATACAATGCAACCGGACAATTATGTTCGACGTTGTTCAGTGGCAATCTGAGTGCGGGTAGGCACAATTTTCATATTCCTGATCAGGCAACAGGCTTGTACAATATTGTTCTGAAAAAATCGGGACATATGGCTGTACAAAAAGTCATCTTCGAATAGATTCGTTTCTCTCTGAAAAGCGCCCCATAGGGCAATGCCATTAAGTTAAGGAAATTGGTGTTTAAGGTGTGCTTCATTGTCAATTCACCGGTGTAACGGAACGCGAAATTTCTTCTGTAGAGACGCGATTCATCGCGTCTCTTTATTCAACATTGAATTATTTGATCCTGAGACGCGATGAATCGCGTCTCTACCAACGGAACATCGAATGCTGTATGGGATTTATTTCTAAGGACTTGTTTGAAATCCTTAACTTAATGACATTGCCCATAGGGGTAAACTAGACGGAATTTCAGCTCCGATAGCTCTCGGAATTAGAGGCTAAGCCATCAGTGCCTGAAACCACAAAGATTTCAGCTGGCTTTTAACAAGGCGGTTGTTGCGAACCAGGTATCATAACTAGTACCCCGATTTTGGATTTAAGAGCCTTCGGCTTCACGAAGTGCACAAAGCCCGAAGGACCGATTTTATTAATTTTCGCAACCTGGTGGCTGGCAGTAGGCTCGCTACCGACGCAAACGGTAGCACTGTTCGATCCGAGTGCTTTCAGATTCGAGGAAATTTTCTTAGTGTGGTTTGTGTGGTTTTTCTTCGTGGCTCTTTGTGGTTTCAAGCCCACGCCGTTTTAATACGTTCATCCTATAATTTTAAGACGCCCCCAGCCCAGCGACCCCTAAGCATGATGCCGGCAGATATTACCGTTGAATTCAATGAGATTAAACAAAGAAAAGTTGAGTCCTCACATACTAAAGGAAATCCAATTAAAAACCCCCGTGTTCCGGGGGTTTCTTTTTCTCCTCACATCACCGGTCTGAACGATGATATGATGATGTCGTGATACAAATTTCCAAATTGGTTGATACACCATCGCCGGAAGGTTTCCAAATCGTCCCCTTTGATCCAGCGGATTGCCTTCTGAAGCTCTTTACGGAAGAGAAGGCGATCAAAGCTGACCTTAGTCAGCACTTCCTTGTACATTTCTAGCATGGTTTCAAAATTCGTTTCTTTCAAAACAGTGTCTAATGTAGATTTTTTTTTGAAACCCCGACAGATTTCGTGTTAATTTTTTTTCAACCATCGGGCTATTAAAAAATCCTTCGACACAAGTTCATTTTCCTGGGATGAAAAACCAAGGGGACTTTCAAATATTGTTGTAGATACATTAAATGATTTGCTAAAAAAAGCAGCAGACATCGACTGATTTGAGTCACCCCACGAAAGTGGTGCAGAAAACGAAACTATCTTCGCGCCCGAATCACAGAATAAGAAGCAAAAAGGAATGATTTGGGATCATACATCCCCAGTTGTCATTCATGTTTTCTTCCTGATTTGATGCCCGGATGAAAAAGCTTTACAACACCGAAGACAGGAAAGTACTCAAGGAGAAAATGGAACATAGCCAGGAATCGCGCGTGACCATTTCCTTCTACAAATACCATCCAATCCGCAATCCCGGATTCTTCCGTGATTACTTATTTATACATTGTGAACAGTTGGGGGTTCTTGGCCGCATATACATCGCGGCAGAAGGGATAAATGCTCAAATCAGTTTGCCGGAAAGTTCACTCGAGAATTTTAAGCAGGAACTTGACAACATCTTGTTTTTCCGCGGCATTCGCCTGAATCTGGCCGTTGAAGATTCCGGTAAATCTTTTTTTAAACTAAAAATAAAACTACGCGAAAAAATAGTCGCTGATGGTATCAATGATCCGGAATTCAATCCTTCGGATACCGGTGTCCACCTCAACGCAAGAAGTTTTAACGAGATTACATCAAAACCAGATACGATCCTCATCGATATGCGCAATCACTACGAAAGTGAGGTCGGTCATTTCCGCGACGCCATTCTTCCTGATGCTGATACTTTCCGGGAAGAAATATCGATGGTCGAAAAAATGCTGGAGGGAAGTGAAGACAAGAACATCGTCATGTATTGCACGGGAGGAATTCGCTGTGAAAAAGCTTCCGCCTATTTAAAACACAAGGGTTTTCCTCATGTGCATCAATTGGAGGGTGGCATTATCAAATATGCTCACGATGTCAAAACTCAAAACCTTGAGAACAAATTCATCGGTGTCAATTTTGTATTTGATGAGCGTCTCGCCGAGCGCGTATCAGAAGATGTCATTGCTAAATGCCATCAGTGTGGTGAGCAGTTCGATCATCATACCAACTGTGTCAATGAAGCATGTCACATTCTTTTCATTCAATGCGAATCCTGCAAAACGAAGTTTGAAAACTGCTGCTCTGAAGAGTGTCAGCGCGTGATACATCTCCCGGAAGAAGAGCAACGAGAGTTACGAAAGGGCAAAAAAGCAGTGCGTAATATTTTCAGAAAGGGCCGTGGGGAAAAATTAGTTTTCAAAACCAACCGTGAAAAACCTACACAAAGTGATTCGCCGATCACCCACAGTTAGTCCCCAACTTTGTGGCAAATAACAACGCCATGAAAAAAAGTCTTCTTTGTTTGTTCTTGTTTGTGGGTATATGCATGACTGCCATATCACAGGTGGTGTCTGTTCAAATGGAAAAAACATTCCTCCAGATTGGCGATGAAATTTCATTTACGGTAAAGTGCTTGTCTGAACAAGATCTTGAAATCACGGTATTCACTGAGGGCCACCTCGTCAATACACAAAAAGCCATTTTGCCCGCAGAAGAAAATCCATTTCATTTCCCAAGTACCGCTTGTCCGGCAGGGAAATATTTCATCCTGGTCACCGGCAACGGTATCCACGTTGAACAAGAGTTTCAGATTTTTAAGAAAAAATAAAGATCTGATGTGGTTACCCACCAATTTCATCAAGTGTTGGTGCGCCGCACTTTTTCAGGTGTTGAATGTGTGAGCGGAATGCCGAGAGAACTGTTGGTTTCTCCAGGTATGGAACACCGTACTCATTCGCGGTCTTCTTTACGATTTCAGAAATCGCAGGATAGTGAACGTGACAAATTTTGACGAACAAATGGTGTTCGACCTGAAAATTCAACCCGCCAACATACCAGGAGAGAAGTTTGTTGTGTCGTGCAAAGTCCATTGTTGTGCTCAGTTGATGAACTGCCCAGGAGTTTTCCATCTGACCCTTTTCATCCGGCAAGGGAAAAGTTGTTTCTTCCACTGTATGGGCTAATTGAAATACGATAGACAGTATTAGACCGGCAATCGCGTGCATCACCAGAAAACTGACCAACACCTGAAGAAAAGGAATTCCCATCATGACCGGAAGTGCAACCGTGATGAAAAAATAAATCACTTTGATAGTTGTAATTTTTACAAGCCACCAAAAGTTCTGGCTACGCGTATTACGATTCAATCCTGCCTTTTTGTATTGCACATATTGAACGAGATCCTTAGCCAATGCCCAATAAAGTGTGAGAATGGAATAAAATACAAACGCATAAAACCATTGTCTTTTATGTACCCTTTTCGTCTCTGAATGAGGCGAGAAGCGCAATACGAGTTTTGCATCTATATCATCGTCCAGACCGGTGATATTGGTATAGGTGTGGTGCAATAAATTATGCTGCATTTTCCAGTTGAAAACAGCACCTCCAAGAAAGTTCAATGAATAACCAATCCATTGGTTCACTTTTTCATTTTCTGAATAAGCACCATGATTGGCATCGTGCATCACGCTCATGCCTATTCCGGCCATCGCAATTCCCATGAGCACCCAAAGCAAGAGACTAATCCAGAAGGGTGGTTGAAGAAATAAAACAACCCCAAATGGCACGAGGTAACTCAGAAAAAGGATAATGGTCTTCAGCACCATGCCCCCATTGGCGTGCATGGAAATGTTGTTT
>JANOVT010000272.1:0-2214 GCA_031417525.1 Flavobacteriales bacterium
ATCGTTTGGGCGAAGAACTTTATATGTTGGTTGTTAATGCTTCGAACATCGATAAAGATTGGGATTGGATTAGTCGCTGGAATACGTTTGGTGCGAAACTAGAAAATATCAGTGAAGAGACTTCATTGCTTGCAGTGCAGGGACCACTTGCTTTAAAAGCGATGCAAAAACTTACAGATATGGAATTGGTCGGTATGGAGTATTACACTTTTCAAATCGGAACTTTTGCTGGAATTGAGAATGTGACTATTTCAACGACTGGTTACACTGGCGCCGGTGGTTGCGAAATCTACGTGCCCAATGATGCAGCAGAAAAAGTTTGGAATGCAGTTATGGAAGCAGGTGCAGAATACAGCATCAAACCAATTGGATTGGGTGCACGTGATACGCTTCGACTCGAAATGGGATTTTGTCTTTACGGAAATGATATTGATGATACCACTTCACCCATTGAAGCTGGTCTCGGATGGATCACCAAATTCAGCAAAACATTTCAGAATAGTGTGACACTCAAAGCTCAAAAGGAGCATGGTACAAGCCGCAAACTGGTTGGATTTGATCTGATAGATAAAGGAATTCCACGTCACGGATATGAAGTGGTGGATGCGAATATGAATCCGATCGGTGTGGTAACCAGCGGCACGCAATCTCCGTCTCTTGGCCGTCCTATTGGCATGGCTTATGTGCCAACGGAATTATCCAAGCCTGGTTCGGAAATTCACATCAATATTCGTGGCAAAGCGTTAAAAGCCGTGGTGACCACATTGCCTTTTTACAAAGTCTGAAGTTTACAACCTTTTAAACGAAGCGTTGAATAAACGATAGTCGTAATGAGTGACAACTTACATGAAAAGTTGATGCGCCGTTGTCTGCTGCTTGCAGAAAAGGGTTTGGGTCATGTTGCGCCCAATCCGATGGTAGGATGTGTGATAGTTCATCAAGATAAAATTATTGGAGAAGGATATCATCGTGAATTCGGCAAAGCACATGCAGAGGTCGAAGCAATCGCTTCTGTAACTGATCATTCATTGCTTGAAGATTCGACTTTGTATGTGAATCTGGAACCTTGTGCGCATCATGGAAAAACCCCACCGTGTGCTGACTTAATCATCGAGAAAAAAATTAAACGAGTGGTCATTGGCACTATGGATCCCAATGAGTTGGTTGCGGGTAAAGGTGTTGAGCAATTGAAGGCAAGTGGAGTAGAAGTGGTGACGGGAGTATTGCATGATGAATGTCGATACTTAAACCGTCGATTTTTTACATTCCATTTAAAGAAGCGCCCATACATCATCTTAAAATGGGCTCAGACACAAGATGGGTTCATCGATAAAATAAGAGAGGGAGAAAAAGGAATCAACTGGATCACCGGACCTGAAGCACAACGTCTGGCGCATGTCTGGCGCTCTCAGGAATCAGCTATTTTGGTTGGGAAGAACACGGTCATCAATGACAATCCTTCGCTCACCGTTCGGAACAGTAAAGGAAAAAATCCGGTACGTATAGTGCTCGATTCGTTGGCTTCTTTAGAAGATACCTATCAAGTATTTGATAGTAAGGCGCCGACAATATTGTACAATACGATTGGCAGTGAAAAGATTACTTTGACGTATGAAAAGGTAAAACTTTCGGAACACATGAATACATTGGATGAGATTCTCGGAGATCTTCATCAGAGGAACATTCAGTCTTTAATAGTAGAGGGTGGAGCATTCACATTGCAGGCTTTCATCAATTTGGGATTTTGGGATGAAGCCAGAGTTTTTACCGGCGATGCAGTCTTTGAAAATGGGTTGAAAGCTCCGCACATGGTTCATGTGAATAAGGAAGTAGTTTCTGACCAGGCGTTGGGGCTGAGAATCTATCGACCGATTTCTTGAGTTTAAATCAAGTAAGGTTGCTTTCAGGTTTTTTACTTCAGGAGAAATTAAAGAAGCATATCACGCAGTGTTTGCTGCAAACTTGATCATCTCCGTTACTTTTGGTTCATCTCAATCTATTGGCGATGAATTTACAAAGTACAAGAAAAGCTCTTTTTACTATATTCTTCGGTTGTGCATTTCAACTTTTTCAAGCACAGTTTCCTGTGTTGGATTGGCAATTCAGTTTAGGAGCAAACTATCCGGACTATGGTTCTGATATTGCTTTTGATTCCGAACAGAATCTTTATATCACAGGCTCGTTTTTAGCCACTGTAGATTTTGATCCGGGTCC